>JACPAP010000199.1 GCA_016180765.1 Gemmatimonadota bacterium | reverse complement strand
TCACATGCCGTATCTCCAACACCCGGAGCTGGGCACGGCGCTCCGCTTCGCCCGATCCGATCACACCATCCCCATTCCTCGGCCCGCCTTCGACGCACGTTTGGGTGTCGAGAGCGCCTGCCGCCAGTGTCATCGGGACCAGTCGGTCGAGCAATTGGAGCGGTCCGCCCGGTCGTGGTGGGGCGAGTTCAAGCCGCATCCGCGGCTGGTGGCCGCCGTGGCGGGACTCAGCGACACCACCAGCCTGAGCGCTGCGGTGAGGCGGTTGCTCCGGCCCGAGGTGCACCACCCTTTGGCGCAGGTGCAGGCGCTGGGCGAGCTTTGGGAGCGTTACCTCCGTCCCGACATGAGTCAACTGGATGGCGAGGCGATCAGCCGGCTCGAGCGACTCGCCGTGAGGGAGGATCTCGACGTTCAGGCGTTGGCTCTGGCGACGCTCCACCTCTCGGCCGGCGACCGGACCGGCGTCCGCCGCTTCCTGGCGAGGACGCTGGACCGCCTGGGAGATCGGGAGCCGCTGATCCGGTCCCGCTGGAAGGTCGCCCTGGCGTTCCTGGGCGACACCTGGCGCGAGCGCGGAGAGGTCCGGACGGCCGTGACCGCCTACCAGCGCGCCCTGGAGGTTGCCCCAGACGATCCCGCGGTGCTGGCCAACATGGGGCTGGCGTACGCCGGGGCGGGGAACTGGGCCGAGGCCATCGCGACCTACCGGAAGAGCCTGAGCCTCGATCCGCGCCAGCCGCTCACGCTGGTCAACCTGGGGTTGGCACTCGAGGCGCAGAGCGACCCGGCCGGCGCCCGCACGGCGTACGAGCGGGCGCTCGCGGCGGATCCCGCTGAGGCCGTGGCGATGCTCAACCTGGGGAACCTGTATTTTCGGCAAGGGAATGCGGAGCGCGCGACCGAGCTGTACCGGCACGCGATCGCGGCGAATGCGAGTCTCGCGCCGGCGCACTTCAATCTGGCGCGAGTGTATGCCCTGGCGGGCAGGTTGGTGGAGGCCAAGGCGGAGGTGGAGTGGGGGTTGGCGTTTGAGCCCGAGAGCGCCGATGGACGGGCCATGCTGGCGGAAGTGGAGCGGCTGGAGCGGCGTTAGCCCGAAGGCAGCGCGCTCGCTTGGCGGTTCCACGCCTACGACGGAGAGTACGGGCCGCCGGGGTCGGCACCGACCCGGCTGGAGGCAGCGCCCGACGAATCGCTCGAGTGGCTCCTGCATCAAGTCGGCTAACCTTATCTCTGGATCGACCTTCGCGGCCTACCACAAGGGCATTGGCTTCGTGACCCGATGATTGCCCGCCCAATCGGGTACTTGCCGATGCGCGCACGGTGGGACTGGGTGTTCGACGGTTTCGTGTTTACCGATCGCATGTTTCCAAGCACCGAAAGCGGGGGCCTTCCGGGATTCGACAGGTAGGGAGTTGTCGCGCTGACGCGTAAACCGGCGTCTACCAGAAGGCGTGGACCCCGCCGTCTCACAAAGCGGCTGCAGTTGTCGGTGCGCCGCCGTCAGCGCACCAGGTCCAGCTCGTAGGTATTGATGGCGATCAGGTCCGGGCGGGTACGGTTCACATCCTCCTGCGCGACCAGGAACGAGTTGCGCAGCACGGTCCCGTCAGGATAGGTCAGCCAGAGGGTGTTGTTCGAGATCCGGTACGTGCCCCCGCCGGGCGGCACCTCGCGAAAGGTGTCATCCACGAAGTCGGCGACGACGCGGAGCGCCCCGTGATCCATGAAGGTGCCGTCGCGGCGGAAGGTGATGCTGCGGTCCTCGCTGCCGTACTGGTAGGTCCCCTCCAGCAGGAGTCCCGTGGCCTTGGGCCAGGGCAGGAGCAGCGCGATCCCGGAGAACCGGACGCTCCCGTCCTCCAGTAACTGCCCCACGATCTGCGTGCCGTAGTACTTGGTCACGATCACGCGCTTGCCTTCGACACGGTAGCGACTCCACGCGTCGGGGTGCTTTCTCGCGGCGCGGCCGCGATCGAAGCCGTCCAGGCCGCCTGCGGGGTGCTCGAAGCCCACCACGCCGTCGGCATAGAAAATCGCGTAGCGGTGGCTCTCGAAACTGATGCCGATCGACGGGCCGATGTACAGACCGTCGAGCCCCCCCGGAATGCGCGGGCCGACCTCGTCGCCGATGTCCTCTACCCCTGAGGGCCCGACAGCCTTCGCCTCGGCCGGGGGAGGCGCGGGCGCTGCGACCCCCGGCGCGGCGGAGGGCGACGGCGCGGCGGGAGGTGGTGGCGCCGCCGCGAGCGTCCCGGCCACCGCGTCCTCCAGCGCGACCGCGCGCGCGGGCGGCTGCTGGTCGCGCGGAAGGATGCTGAGCGAGGCGACAAGGTACTGGAACGCGGGCGCGTGGCGCTCGTAGCTCGGGCGGTCCCGCGCGACGTAGAGGACGGGCTGCGCGCGCGCGCCCTGCCGCTGCGCGTAGAAGGCCACGAACAGCGCGCCGCCCGCGCCGTCATCGAACACGCCGCCGGTCATCCGGCTCTCGCCCCCGCGCCCCGCCCGCCGGTCGGGGGCCAGAGCTGGAACGGCCGGTTGCGGGCGACGAGGCCCTGCCAGCGCCCGTCGAACCAGGCCGTGAAATCGCCTGGGGGGTCCTCACCCGGAAGAACGTAAATCGCCGGGGGCGTGCCGAACTCGGGCGCGGTGTAGACCACGACGTCGCCCAGCGCGGTGCGCTGCCACCCCCACGGCGGCGCAACCTCCGCGCCGCCGACGCGCTCGCGCGCCTGGGCCGCGGCAAGGGACGGCGCAAGGGCGCATAGTGCGACCAGTACGGGCGACGTGGGACTCATGAGGCCACCTGCGAAGCGGAGAGAGCGGACTCTGACGGATCGAACATGCCCACTTTCAGGCGCGCAGGCAAGCCCCTGCCCTGGGGTGTCGCGGGCGCGGCCCTCACGCTCTTGCACCCGGCGGGGGCGGCCCCATGTCTTGACGGTAGCTCGAGTTGGCGGCCTCTTAGATGAGCGATGCTGCGGCCCTCTGATCTCAGTGACTCGCTCATTACCACCTGGCGCCCCTATCTGCCGATCATCCGAGCCCCCCGCGCGGGAGATCGAGGGCGCCTTGAGCGTCAGGCAGCTGCCGTATGACGGGTGCCGCCGCCGACCTGGTGGTCACCGGCACGCGCGTGGTCACGCCGCAGGGGATCCGCCCCGCCGCGGTGGTGATCGCGAACGGCGTGATCCAGCGCGTGGAACCCGGCGCCGGCGTGCCACCGGACTGCGCTGAGCATCTGGACGCCGGCGACGCCGCGGTCATGCCGGGGATCGTGGACGTCCACGTCCACGTGAACGAGCCCGGCCGGACCGAGTGGGAAGGTTTTGCCACGGCGACGCGCGCGGCCGCGGCGGGTGGCGTGACGACGATCGTGGACATGCCGCTCAACAGCGTGCCGGTCACCACGACCGTGGACGGGTTGCGCGAGAAGGAGCGCGCGGCTGGCGGTCAGGCGATGGTGGATTACGGCTTCTGGGGCGGCGTGGTCCCGGACAACCGCTCGGATCTCGCGCCGCTTATCGCGGCCGGCGTGCTGGGCTTCAAGTGTTTTCTGGTGCCGTCGGGAATTCCCGAATTCGCGCACGTCACGGAACAGGACCTGCGCCCGGTCATGCGGCTGCTGGCGACCCACCGGAGCGTGCTGCTGGTTCACGCTGAGCTGCAGGCGCCGGTCGAGCGGGCCACCGCCGCACTCGCCGGCAGCGACCCGCATCGTTACCGCACCTACCTGAACTCACGACCCCCGGAAGCCGAGCTGGCCGCGATCGAGCTGGTGCTGCGGCTGTGCGCCGAGACGGCGTGCCGCGTGCATATCGCGCACGTCTTCAAGTGCGCGCCGCCCATCCGCGAGCGCGCCAACCGCGAACGGCTCTGGGCCGGCCTCTCGCAAGGCGCCGTCGATCTCATCGCCAGCGACCACTCGCCCGCGCCGCCGGCGCTCAAGTGTCTCGATTCCGGTGATTTTTTCCGAGCCTGGGGCGGGATCTCGTCCCTGCAGCTGTTGCTCCCCGCGACGTGGACCGGCGCCCGCGAGCGCGGCCGTACCATCGCCCATCTGGCGCGATGGCTGTGCGAAGGGCCCGCGCGCCTCGCCGGCCTGGCGAGCCATAAGGGCCGGATCGCACCGGGCTACGACGCCGACCTGGTGATCTGGAACCCGGAGGAATCATTCGTCATCGGACCCAAAACGCTGTATCATCGCTACCCGCTGAGCCCCTATCAGGGACACCTGCTCTTCGGTCGGGTCGAGCGAACCTTGCTGCGCGGCGTGCCGGTTTACGATCGCGGGAGCTTCGCCCCGCGGCCCATGGGCCGGCGTCTCTGGCGTGAGGATCCGTGACCTCGCGCCCGGGCCTGGTGGACCTGGCCGCCGAGCGCCTGGGTGGGAAGGCGCTCCTGGCGAACGACGAGTTCTTCGCGCCCAAGGAGAACCTGCTCCAACCCGGCCGCGGCGTGTTCATCGAGGGCCGCTACACCAGTCACGGCGCGTGGATGGATGGGTGGGAGACCCGCCGCCGCCGCGAGCCCGGCCACGACTGGTGCATCGTTCGGCTCGCCGTGCAGGGGGTGATTCGCGCCCTGACCGTGGACACCAACCATTTCAAGGGCAACCACCCCGAGGCGTGCTCGCTGGACGCGGCATACGCGGCGCGCCCCATCGCCCTAAAGCGCCTCGGCGAACTGGAGCGCGAGTGGATCGAGATCCTGCCGCAGAGCCCGCTGCGCGGTCACGCCGAGAACCAGTTCGAGGTCGCGAGCGATGCGCGGGCGACGCACGTGAGGCTGAACATCTACCCGGACGGCGGCGTGGCGCGGCTGCGCGTCTGGGGCGAGGCCCGGCCGGACTGGACCAGGCTCGCGAGCGGGAAGCGCCTGGTCGATCTCGGGGCCGCGCGGCATGGCGGCGTGGTGCTCGCTTCCAGCGACGGGTTCTTCGGCGAACCCGGTCACCTGATCCTGCCGGGGCGCCCGGTGAACATGGGGGACGGGTGGGAGACGCGGCGCCGCCGCGGCCCCGGTCACGACTGGGCCGTCCTCCGGCTCGGCGTCCGCGGGGTGATCGAGTCGGTGGAGGTGGACACCACGCATTTCAAGGGCAACTTCCCGGAGAGCTGCAGCCTCGAGGGATGCGATGCCGGCGGCACGGCTTGCCGCGAGCCGCCTCCGGAGGGCACCGAATGGTGGCAGGTCCTGCCGCGTACCACGCTCAAGGCGCACACTCGGCACGGGTTTCGGCCGGCCGAACGACGGCCCGCTACGCACGTACGGTTCAACATCTACCCGGATGGGGGGGTCGCACGCCTGCGGCTCCTGGGCCGGCCCGCGGGGCTCGGGTGAGCGATCGCATCGCGAAACACCTCAACGCGCTGCCTCCGGACGCCGCGCCGGCGGCCCTCCGCCGATGCTGCAGTGCGGAACCCTGGGTCGAGCGGATGCTGGCCGCCCGTCCGTTCGGCGATGACCAGCAGGTGTTCGCGACGGCGGAGCGGCTGTGGTGGGCGCTGGACCACGCCGACTGGCGTGAGGCCTTCGCGCAGCATCCGCGCATTGGGGAGGCGAGTAGGGGCGACTGGGAGCGCCAAGAACAGTCCGGCGTGGCCACCGCCGCGGCAGAGACGCGTCAGGCGCTGGCAGAGGGCAACCGGGTTTATGAGCGGCGGTTCGGTCACGTGTTTCTCGTGTGCGCGACGGGCCGGAGCGCGGACCAGATGCTGGCCGAGCTGCGCCGCCGGCTCGCCAACCCACCGGACCAAGAGTTAAGGATCGCCGCAGCCGAGCAGGCGAAGATCACGCGTCTCCGATTGGAGAAATTGGCGACCCCATGAGCAGCATCTCGACCCACGTGCTCGATACCGCTCGAGGCCGCCCCGCCGCGGGCATCGAGGTGCGGCTCGCGGTGCGCGCGCGCGACGGATGGACCGAGCTGGCGACGGCGCGCACCGACGCCGACGGCCGCGTCACCAACCTGATGCCCGCCACCGCGCCGCCCGCGACCGGGACGTTCCGGCTGCGCTTCGAGGTGGCGGCGTATTTCGCGGCGCAGGGCATCACCGGCTTTTATCCCTACGTGGAGGTGGTGTTCGAGGCCCGGGACGACGGGCGCTATCACGTGCCGCTCCTGCTCAGCCCCTACGGGTACTCGACCTATCGTGGAAGCTGAACACCTCCGCCAATGGCTGAACCTCGCCCTGCGCTGGTCGCACGTCATCACGGGCATCGCGTGGATCGGCACCTCGTTCTACTTCAATTGGCTGAACAGCAGGATCGCCCCGCCGCGGGTGGCTGAGCCCGGCGTCGCAGGCGAGTTGTGGTCGGTGCACGGCGGCGGGTTCTATCGCATGGTCAAATACTCGGTGGCGCCGGACCGCCTGCCCGAGACGCTCCACTGGTTCAAATGGGAGGCGTACGCCACGTGGATCACCGGCTTCGCCCTGTTGGCGCTCATCTACTACTTCCAGGCCGACGTGTACCTGGTGGACCCGCGGGTCGCGGACCTCGCCCCGGTCGCCGCCGTCGGGATCGGCCTCGCCACGTTGGCCGGGGGCTGGCTGGTGTACGATCGGCTCTGCAAGTCGCGGCTGGGGAAGCGGCCGCGGCAGCTCGGGACGGTCGGGTTCCTGGTGGCGACCGCCGTGTCCTGGGCCCTGCTTCAGGTGCTGAGTTCCCGCGCCGCTTACGTCCACGTGGGCGCCATGCTGGGCACCATCATGGCCGCCAACGTGTTTCGGGTCATCATACCGTCGCAGCGCGAGATGGTGGAAGCGATGGCAGGGGGGCGGCCGCCCGACGCGGCCCGGGGAAAACAGGCGGCGCTCCGCTCCCTGCACAACAACTACCTCACGCTCCCCGTGCTCTTCATCATGGTGAGCGGCCACTACGCGGCGACGTACGGGCACGCGTGGAACTGGGCGATCCTGGCGGGCCTCTTCCTCATCGGCGTGGGGACACGGCACTGGTTCAATCTGCGAAATCAGGGGCGGCGGAACGTGTGGATACTGCCAGCGGCGGCGGCTGGGACACGACCGGTTCCTGCTGCCAGATGCCGCACCCCGCCGCCAGCCACAGGAACGCGCCCGTAAAATGCGCCCCCGCCCAGTCCGTTCTGGCCCTGCTGGAACAGAGGCCGGTTTCGGACGCTTTTCTGGTTCGGATCGCCAAGGAGTTGGGGGTCCGCCCGGACATTTCCGCCGTTTACGCCAAACTCGCCGACGGGAACTATTCGAAGAAGGTCGTGGACCTCATCGTCGG
>JACPAP010000198.1 GCA_016180765.1 Gemmatimonadota bacterium | reverse complement strand
GCGGCGGCGACCCTGCCGGGCAGGAGTCCAGCAGCGGCCGTCCAAACCGCTAAAGTCCACCAACCTTGCAAGCCGACAGCGCGCACCTGGGACCTCCTGGAGCGAAACCTCACTCGCAGCTTAGATTCTCCCCATGCGATCATCACCTCGCTGGTGGACCTCATGAAGCACGTCGGGCGCGGCTGGCTGGCTGCCTTGGGCCTGATCGCCGCACTGGGATGCCGACCCGTGGTCAACTATCCCAGCCTGCTCGGCCCGCGGTATGCCGGCGGCGAGGCTAGCATGCGGCGGGGAGCCGCGCCCAGCAGGATCCGAGTCGTGACCTTCAACGTCCAGTTCGGCCGGCATGTCGACCGGCTGATCGAGCTGCTGCAGTTGGCAGGGTCGGCAGACGGCGCGGACATTGTCACCCTCCAGGAGGTCGACCCGGCACAGACCGATCGCCTCGCCCAGGCGCTGGGGATGGCCTACGTCTACTATCCTGCCGTGGTGCACCCTAGAAGCGGACGCGACTTCGGCAACGCGGTCCTCTCGCGCTGGCCCATCGTGGACGATCGAAAGGTGGTCCTTCCGCACCACGGGCGCTTCCGGGACTCCCAGCGGGCGGCGACCGCGGCGACCGTCGTGGTCGGCGACGACAGTCTTGGGGTCTACAGCGTGCATCTGAGCACGATGGTGGAGGTGGCTCCCAGTTCCCGACGAGAACAGGCGCGCACCGTGCTCGCCGATGCGGCCCGCTTGCGTCGGGTCGTCGTCGGGGGCGACCTGAACGGGGTCGGGGTGGGCGACGAGTTCGAGGCCTGTGGTTTCCTCTGGCCGACGAAAGACAATGCGCCCACCCACCACGTCTTCACCTGGGATCACATCTTCCTGAGAGGCTTGGTGGTGAGGGACAGCGCCAGTACCGGCGTGGTGGAAGACGACGCCGAGGCGAGTGATCACCGGCCGGTCTGGATCGTGGCCTGGCTGGAACCATCCACCGACGCGGGACGTGGCTCCCAGGGCCCGGGCGGCGAATCGGGCCCGCCAGGAGGATGCGCGGCACTCCGCTAGAACCGGACGTAGTGACCCACCCAAAGGGTGAAAAAGCGCAACTTGCCGTCGGAGATCCCGATGTCCGGTCCAGGGCCGCCGGTCGCGTGATACCGGAGGCCGACATCCAGAGCCACCCTGGGCCGTAAGTAATACTCGAACCCGACGTTGCCGCTCCAGCCTAGGTCCCAGCCGACCCGCAACACGCGTTCTGTCGGGCTGATGTAGATGCGCGAGTCCCACCCGTAGGCTCCGGCGCCGAGGCTGGCGTACGGCCGGAACAGGGCGTCAGGGGCGCGAACCACCACGTTGGCGGTGATCGGGTAGACGAACAAAGCGCCGCCTTGTCCGGCCGTCCGCTGGAACTTCTGGTACCCGCCCACCAGTTCAACCGCCCCGAACCGAAACTTGGCCCAGAAATTCCGCCACAGTGAGATGCCGGTTGAGCGCCCGTAGAGGTCCGAGAACCCCTCGGTGGGGAAGCCCACGTGAACGCCCAGGATCGGCCCGCCCATCCCCCGCTCGCCCCAGCCACGTCGAGGGGCAAGGCCCAGCCGCTCCAGCTCCTGCCGATTCGCGACGGTGCGCACATCGTTCACATAGCGCGGGCTCCGGAAGATGTAGAGGTAGTACCAGGGCTGGAGCAGATCCTCGATGGCCGATCGCGCGAAGCTCAGCTTCTTGATCCGATAGGCGGGAAAGAGTAGTGTCGGTGCCAGCCGATTCCAACTGGTATTGTATGCCGGCCCGTAGGGTGACCGGTTCCCCAGGTCCAGGGCCTTGATTTCCGATCCCAGTGAAGGCGCGGCGGGGAAGCCCCATCGGACTGGGAGAATGAGCCACCCCCATTCCCTCAAGGCTTCCGGACGTCGCGGATAGTCGATTCGAGTCGGCTCCGGAGTGAGCACCACGTCGAACTGGTCGTGAGACAGCACCCGACTGCTGTCGCCGCCCACGCCCTTGACGCTCTCCGGGGCGCCCAGACCCGCTGCCGCCTCCCATTCCCCGGCGAAGGGGAAATTCCCGTGGGAGCCCTCGTTCCGATCACCGGCCACGATGCGGATGGGGTAATCCAAGACGTTGTACATCCGACCACCGACGTACACGATGATGTGCGTGCCGTCCACGACTTCCGGCTGGAGCTTCCCCTGGGGCAGGGTAATGCTGCGGGCGTGGAAGAAGTAATTCGCCCCTTCGATTGCAGTGGGGTCCTCTGAGAGCATGACGTCGACGTGCTCCCAGTCACCTTCGTGGTTCCCTATGTAGTCGTTGAAGGGATAGAAGAACCAGTACTGGATGATCACCCGGCCGTTGGGATTCACGAAGGGATGGGCATACACGGTGGGCCGCCCCCACCGCACGCTGTCCGGTCCGGTGCGCAGACGGGCGTAGGCTTGCCACCATTCCTTGGGATTGCCGCCCGGAAAATCGAAATACCACGCCGCCAGCAAGTCGGGGTCGGCCTGGTACGCCCGGGCGGCGGCTACCAGCGCGCGCAGCGAGTCGGCGCTAATCGCCGCAAGAGTAACGTTGAGGGAGTCGTAGAACTGGTAGGGCGCCGTCTGGATGTAGTCGATGCGCAACGTGTCGGCAAACAGCGCGGCATTGGTTGGGAACAGCCGGTACTTGCGGCCCCCGACGCGCACGAAGTCGCCCGGCGGCAGGACGACCGTGGGGTTAAACCTCCGGACCAGCTGCTCGAGCTCTGTCCGCCGAGACTCGGCGATGCCGTCGCCGGCCTCGCTCTGATCCGCTGGTCCCCACAGCGAGTCGGCCGCCGCGGACGCGCCGATCAGGGGTGGGTGTTGGTCCGGACGGATGACGTCGAGGTAGGTGCCGCGAGGTCCGTGGACCGGCACGCACCCTGCCAGGACGAGGACCATGACGACCGCTGCCGGCACCCGAGGCATGGCCAAAGTCTCCCGGCAGCCGCTAATGGGTTCCTTTACCTGGGCCCTCGGGGCTACCGTCGACGGCCATTCTACGGGCCAGCGGCTGAAGCGGCAAGAGGCTGCCTTTCCAACGGCGGGGCCAGCCCTCAGATTGTGAGGAGGAGGCTCTCCGGGGTCGCAAGCATGGGCTGCCGCGTGTTTTGGCTGATGCTCGCCGCCGGCGCGATGCTGCCGCCGAGCGCTCGGGCGCAGATTCGCCACGATCGCTCGGTGCCGGACAGTGTGACGCTGATCCCCGGGGCCCGCAATGGCGCTGGCTGGCTGGGCCGCTGGCTCCTGGGCGCCAACTATCGCGACCTCTGGACGCAACCGATCAGGGTGGAACGCCTGGATCTGGCGCGCTTCGCGGGCGGGCTCACACCCGCGTGCCAGATGGGCGGCAGTCAGACGGCAGCGCTGGATTTGCGGGGCGCGGAACAACGACAGTACCGGTTTCGACTGGCTGGGCCAGACCTCACCGGCGCGCCGCTCCCGGGGCGCTCTCGACGGACGCCGGCCGCAGACGTGCTCCGGGAGCGGGTCTCGTCGCGTCACCCCGCAGGTGGGGTGGTCGTTGCCCCGTTGCTGGAGGCTGCCGGAGTCCTGCACGTAGAGCCTCGGCTCGGAATCATGCCAGACGCTGCCGTGCTTGGGGAGTTCCGTCAGGTCTTCGCCGGAATGCTGGGAACGATCGAGGAGCAACCGGACGCCGGGTTCGCGGGCGCCGACCGGGTGGAGAACACGGAGCAGCTCTGGACACGCCTCGATGCCTCCCCCGAGGACCGGGTGGATGCGCGAGCCTACCTTACTGCGCGGGTGGTGGACATCCTGGCTGGGGACTGGGACCGACAGTTCGAGAAGTGGACCTGGGCGGGGTACCAAGGCGACGGCAGGCGCCTGTGGCGTCCGATTCCGCGGCATCGCGAGCAGGCCTTCGCACGGTTCGACGGGGTGATCCCCTCCATCGCGCGGCGCTATTTCCCCCAGCTGGTGAGCTTCGGGCCGTCCTTTCCGGACGTCTATGGG
>JACPAP010000197.1 GCA_016180765.1 Gemmatimonadota bacterium | reverse complement strand
CTGATGTGGCTGGTGCACTTCCTGCCGATGGCGGTCATCGCGGCGATCGGCGACGCGGTGGGCGCGGCGGCGTTCTGGTTGATCCCCGAGCGCCGCCGGGTGACGCGCGTGAACCTCGCAAAATGCTTTCCGCAGATGGATCCGCGGGAGAGGGAACGTCTGGCACGCGCGCATTTCCGCGCCTTCTGCCGCAGCTTCGTCGAGCGCGGCATCCTGTGGTGGGCGCCGCGCGAGCGCATCGAACGCGCCCTTGCCGCGGCCAGGGTCGAATGGCGCGACGCTCCCGGGGGCTATGGGCTGGTGGTGCAAGGTTCACGCCCGCGAGAGTTGCCGGGCTTCGCAGAAGGCGGGTTCATCGTGCAGGGACCGGGGCAGGCCCGACTGCTCACCCACGCCGCAGTCCCGGCCGGCGCCCGGGTGTGGGATTGTTGCGCTGCGCCGGGTGGAAAGGCCGTAGTCCTGAGCGCGCGCGGACCGGTCCTGGCCTCGGACCGTGGATCCGCCCGGCTAGCCCGCCTGGCCGAAACGGTTCGGCGGGCGGCGCCGATGGTGTCCGTCTTCGCCGCCGACGCGCGCCAGCCGCCGCTCGCCGCGGGCTCGGTGGACGCGGTGTGGCTCGACGCGCCCTGCACCGCCACGGGTACCATGGGCCGGCACCCGGACGCCCGCTGGCGGGTATCGCCCCGCCGGCTGGAAGTGGCACGCCGCCAGCAGGCAACCTTGCTGGACGGCGTGGCGGCAGTGGTTCGCTCCGGCGGATTGCTGGTGTACACTACCTGCTCGTTGGAACCGGAGGAGAACCAAGCCCAAGTGGAGGCGTTCCTGAGCCGGCACCCCGCATTCGGTCGGGATCGTGACGATCTCGCCGTCTGGCCGCCCGATACCGGAAGCGACGGCGGCTTCATCGCCGTGCTGAGGAGGGCATGATGCGGGTGCGGCGGCACCTTCCTCCCGGGATCGATTGGGGCGCGGCGTGGGCAGGGGTCCGGGGTGCGGCGCGGCGGCGAGGCACCGGCCTCTACGTCGGGACGTTCCTGGTCACCTTCATCGTGGGATACGCGATTGCCGCCCTGGTCTTGTTCCCGGCGCCGATTTTCGCGTCGTCCAAGAGCGTGCCGCGCGTGATCGGCATGACCCTGGATGATGCCCGCCAAGCCATCACCAATGCCGGGCTCAACCCGGAGCGGTCCGAAGCCGCCCGGCACGTGACCGCGCCAGCGGGCACCGTGGTGTGGCAGGATCCGCCGGCAGGCGTGGTGGTTCCGCAGGGGAGCGGCGTGCAACTTTCGGTGAGTCAGGGGCCGCCGCGGATCCCGGTGCCGGACGTGGTCGGGTACGAGGAGTCCACCGGTAGGACCCTGATGGAGGCCGCCGGTCTCCGCGTCACCGTGGACCCGGCGCAGACGGCGGCGCCAAAGGGCGTGATCGTCAACACCCGCCCGCCGGCGGGCGCAACCCTGCCGCCGGGCGGCCGGGTGACGCTGGTGGTGAGCATCGGCGCACCGACGATTACGGTCCCGGACTTGAACGGGCTGACGTTGGAGGAGGCACGCGCCGTCTTGGAACAGGTCGGCTTGACCCTGGGTACCTACTTCCGGCGGACCTCGGGTGAGCGCCCCGGCACCATTATCCAGCAAACGCCTGCGCCCGGGACGTTGAGCGCCCCGGGCGCCGCGGTGGACCTGATTCTGGCGCGGCGGGGAAGCCCGTGACGCGCCGCGTGCGCATCGCGCCCAGCGTCCTCAGCGCGGACCTGATCCGACTGGCCGAACAGGTGGCGGCGGTGGAGGAAGCAGGCGCGGATTGGATTCACGTGGACGTGATGGACGGGCGCTTCGTGCCCAACCTCACGTTCGGCGCGGGGCTGGTCGCGGCGCTGCACCGCATCACCAAATTGCCCCTGGACGTGCACCTGATGGTGGTAGAGCCCGAGCGCTACATCGCCCCGTTCGCGGAGGCTGGGGCGGCGGTCTTCACGTTCCACCCCGAGGCCACGGTGCACGTGCAGCGCCAGCTGGTGGCGGTGCGGGAACGGGGTATGCAGGCGGGGCTCGCGCTCAATCCGGCCTCGCCGCTATGGTTGGTCGAGGACGTGGTAGACGACCTGGATCTCCTGCTGATCATGAGCGTGAACCCCGGGTTCGGCGGACAGGCCTATTGGCCGGCAGCCACCGACAAGATCCGCCGCGCGCGGCAGCTGCTGGACGCGCGCCGGAGCCAGGCCGCTCTGGAAGTGGATGGCGGGATCACCCGCGACACGGCCAGGACCGTCTGTGCCGCCGGGGCCGACACGCTGGTGGCGGGCTCGGCGATCTTCTGTGCGGATGATCCGGGGCGCGCGGTGCGCGAGCTTCGGCAGGCCGGCTATCCTGAAGCGTAGGGACCATGACCAACCGTAGGGTGTCATGATGGACCGCAGAAGGCCATGACGAACCGAGGACAGTGGGTGGCGGTCGGCGCGGTGCTGCTGGCGATCGGCGGCGTGTTGGGCGCCGGGCTGGCACTGTCCGGCGATCTTGCGCCGGTGAGCGTGGGCCGCAAGGCGCCAGCCTTCCGGGCGCCGGACCTGGCCACGGGGGACACCGTCGGCCTAGGGCGGTTCACGGGCGACGTGGTGCTGCTCAACATCTGGGCCACCTGGTGCGGGCCCTGCGAGCAGGAGATGCCCTCCATGGAGCGGCTGCACCAGGAGCTGAGGCCCGAGGGGCTCAAGGTCGTGGCGGTGAGCATCGACGAGGGTGACGCCGAGGGCGTGCGCCGGTGGGTCGCCGACCGCAAGCTGACGTTTCAGGTGCTGTGGAACCGGTCGGGCGACATCCAGCGGATCTACCAGACGACCGGAGTCCCCGAGAGCTTCGTGATCGACCGCCACGGGGTGATCGTCAAGAAGGTCATCGGCGCGACCGAGTGGGACCATCCGGCCCAGAAGGCCCTGTTCCGCCACCTGCTGGCGGAGCGGGACGGCGCCAAGGGCGGCGGATGAGGTCCGGCCTCCGCGCCGCGCTGGTCACCAACTGGCCGATCAAGCTCACGTCGCTCGCGCTGGCCGCCGTGTTGTGGGCCGCGGTGGCGGCGGAAGAGCCCACCACCCAGCTGGTGCCGGTCACTCTGATCGTGGAACCGCCCGAGGGGCGTGCCCTCACCCGGCCGCTCCCCCCGGTCAAGGCCCTCTACGCGGGATCCTCTCGCGAGCTGATCAAGCTCTACAGCACGCCGCCGGCGATCACGGCGGTCATCCCCGACACCCTGACCGGCTCCAGGTATGTCCTGGAGCTGCTTCCCAACGACCTGAAGCTGGCGGAGGACGCCGACGTGAAGGCGCAGGACGTGCAGCCGCGGCGGATCGACGTGACGCTGGACGCCGTCGCGCGCCGGCTGGTGCCGGTGGTGAGCCGAGTCACGATCACGCCGGACACCGGCTTCACGGTGGTCGGGGGAGTGGCGTTCAGCCCGTCCAGCGTGCTGGTGCGCGGGCCCGACGCGGTGGTGAGTCGCATCGAGGCCGCGACCACGGTGCCGCTCGAGATCACGGCGGTGCGCGGACCGGTCCGCCGCCGGGTTCCCATCGACACGGGGAGCCTGGGCGTGGCCCAGGTCTCTCAGCGCGAGGTGGAGGTCTCCGCGGAGGTGGCGGCCGTGTCGGAGCGCGCCCTGCTCGAGGTCGCCGTGACGGTACGCGGCGACCGGGGCTCCTGGGTGGCGGACCCATCCACGGTGATCGTCACGGTTCGTGGACCCGCGATGCGGGTGGCCCAGCTCGGGAAGGACAGCATCGCGGTGTGGGCGGTGCCGTCGGGCGCCGCGCGTCGCGAAACCGGTCGGCTCACGGTGTTGGCGCCGCCGGGCATCGACGCCACCGCAACCCCCGATACCGTCCAGATCCAGCGCCGTGGCGATGGCTGACGTCGTCCTCGGGATCGAGACCTCGTGTGACGAGACCTCGGCCGCCGTGCTGGTGAACGAGCGCCGGGGCCCCGAGCTCGCGAGCCT
>JACPAP010000196.1:4134-6033 GCA_016180765.1 Gemmatimonadota bacterium | reverse complement strand
CCTGGAGGGACGCAACGGTCGCGCAGGACGATCGCTGATGCTCAATGCGCACCTGGATACCGTCGGTGTGGCGGGCATGGCGGAGCCGTTCTCCGGCGCCATCCGTGACGGCAAGCTCTACGGCCGGGGCTCGTATGACATGAAGGGCAGCCTCGCCGCCATGCTGGGCGCCGCCAAGGCGCTGGCCGGCGCGAAGGCGCCGTTCCAAGGGTCGCTGCTCGTCGCCGGCGTGGCGGACGAGGAGAACGCCAGCATCGGCACCATGGATCTCATCCCCCGGTTTCGGCTGGATGCCGCGATCGTCACCGAGCCAACGCACCTCGAGGTCTGCCTCGCGCACAAGGGATTCGCCTGGATCGAGGTCACGACGGAAGGCCGCGCGGCGCATGGCAGCCGGCCCGCCGCGCGGCGCATGGCAGCCGGCCCGACCTCGGCCTGGACGCCAACCTCGCCATGGGCAAGTTCCTGGCGCGGCTGGCCGAGCTGGAGCGGGAGCTCCGGGGTCGGCACCCGCATCCTCTCGTGGGCCCGCCATCGCTCCATGCCGGCGTGCTCCGGGGCGGCACGGCGCCCTCGGTCTACGCCGCCAGCTCGAAGCTCACTATCGAGCGCCGGATGATCCCCGGGGAAACCCGGTCGAAGGTCGTGGAGGAGATTGCCGGCATCATTGAGGAGCTCACGCGAAGCGAGGCGGGGTTCCGGGCGACCCATCGCCTGGCGCTGGCCCGCGAGCCGTTCGAAGTCTCGCGCGAGGCGGCGATCGTGGGTTGCGTGGCGCGCGCGGTCGAGGCCGAGCTGGGCACGCCGGCGCGCTACGGCGGGCAGACGCCGTGGATGGATTCGGCGCTGCTGGCGGCGGCGGGGGTGGAGACCGTGGTCATTGGACCAGCGGGGGCCGGGGCCCACGCGGCCGAAGAGTGGGTAGACGTGGAGTCCGTCGTGCAGCTGGCCCGGGTGCTGGTGCGGGCGGTGATGGACTACTGCGCGTAGCGGCTGCTCCAGAAGCGGGGATCGCCCAGCACCGATCCCCGAAGCAGGCCGCGATAGTAGAGATTCACCATGCCGGTGATCACCAGCACCATGATCGAGACCCAGCCCACCAAGCGGAACTGCACCCCGATCTTCTGGAACAGGTCGGCGCGCAGCTCGGGCGGCTCGACCTTGCGCAGCACGGGGGCGCCGACCGCCGCGAGGAAGAATGTGCCGCCCAGCCACAGCAGCGCGGCCAGCAGATGCAGCGTGACGCTGGCGTAGTAGAGGGCGGGCATGGACGGAAAAGTACGGGGGAGGCACGCAGTTGTGTACGCGAGCCGAGAGAGCTACCGTTGCCCGCGGTCGAACCCTTCTTCCACCCATGAACCCGCGCCGCACCAGATTCGTCGGTTACCTTTGCGCGCTCGGCGCCGGGACGCTCTGGGGCACCACCGGGCCGCTCTCCACCGCGCTCTACGCCCAGGGGGCCGAGATCACGGGGATTGGGTTCTGGCGGATCGCCGTCGCCACGCTGGGGTTCCTGGGATACGGCGCGCTGCGGCGTGAGCTGTGCGCGGTGGACCGGCGGACGCTGCTGCTCGCCGGGCTCCTGGGCGGCACCTTCGTGGCCCTCTTCGAGGTGGCCTATCAGTTCGCCATCGTGGGAGCCGGCGTCGCGGGCGCCGCGGCGCTGCTCTACACCGCGCCGGTGATGGTGGCCCTCCTCGCGGATCCCTTGTTGGGGGAGCGGGTCACCGCAACGCGGCTCGCGCTCGCCGTTCTGGTGGCCGCGGGCGCGGCGTTGACGGTGCGGGGCGGCGCGCAGACCGGGGTCGTCCCGGCCGGCGGGCCTGGGGTGGTCGCGGGCGTGGCGGGAGGGCTGACGGCGGCCGCGGCTTACGCCGGCACCACGGTGTTGGCGCGATC
>JACPAP010000196.1:0-4006 GCA_016180765.1 Gemmatimonadota bacterium | reverse complement strand
CGCCGCGACCATCGAGCCGGTGGTCGCCGCTCTCCTCGCGCTCGTGTTGTTCACCCAACAACTCAGTTCCGGCGGATGGCTGGGCCTCGCGATGGTGGTGGGTGGCGTCGCCGGCGGCTACGCGCGCGATGCCGCGCGCGAGGGGTAGGCGAGGCCGGGGCGTGCTAGGACGGCGTCCCTGACTCCGTCACCCCCAACAGTCGCGCCGCGTTCCCGCCGAGTATCTTCGCCGTGTCGGAGGCAGGGAGGTCCAGCCCGCGGATGCTCGCGAACATCCGCTCGATGCTCCCGATCTGATGCGGGTAGTCGCTGCCGGCGAGGACGTGATCCACGCCCGCGAACGCCACCGCGAGCCGCAGCGCCGCGTGATCGAAGTTCACGGTGTCGTAGTAGAACCGCTTCAGGTACTCGCTGGGCCTGAGCGAGATCCGCGCCCGGCACTCCGCGAACGCTTCGTAGCCGCGGTCCAGCCGCTCGGCGAGGTAGGGGATGGCGCCCCCCAGGTGCGAGAGCACCCAGGAGATATTCGGGAACCGCTCGGGCACGCCGGCGAAAACCAGGTGCGCGGCGGCGAGCGTCGTGTCCATCGGAAAACCAACCAGTGGCATCAGCCAGTACTCTTTCATGGCCTCCACGCCCACGGGACTGGTGGGGTGGATGTGCAACACGGTACGCAGTTCGTTGGCCTTCTCGTACAGCGGCCAGAACGCCTGGTCCGCGAGGGCGGCCCCGTTGACGTTGCTGAACAGCATGGCTCCGGGGAGGTTCAACTCCCGCACCGCCCGCTCCAGCTCGGCCGCCGACGCTGGGACGTCGTTGAGCGGCAGCGTCGCCAGCGCAGTGAAGCGACTGGGCCGGGCGCGGATGATGTTGTGGAAGGTGTCGTTCACCAGCCGAGCCAGCGCTGCTGCCCGGGCGGGTTCTTCGACGTGGGTGCCCGGCGTCGTGAGCGTGAGCACCTGCAGGTCCACGCCCTCTTGCTCGATCACCTCCTGCCGGTACGCGATGTCGCGATGGCCGCGCACGGCGATGTTGGAGTCGCCCGGGTAATGGAGCACCGGATTCCCTTCGAGGTCCTCGGTGACTTCGACGGCGCCCGGGCCGCGAGTCACGGCCTCGAGATACGACGGGGGATAGCAGTGGTTGTGGAAGTCAATGACTGGCACGGGCATTCCCGGGAGGCGGTCGTCGCACCCACACATGATAGACGGGCCACCCGATCAGCACGAGGGCGAGCCCGCCAATGCTCTCTACCGGGTCGGACCGAATCTGGTTGATCACGATCCCGAGCGAGCTCACGATGAACGCCGCGGGCACGATCGGGAATCCGAACACCCGGTACCGCGGCTGGTAGTCCGGGCGGCGGCGGAGGGCGAACAGTCCGGCGGCCATCAGCGCGAAGAAGATCCACTCGGTATACACCACGCGGGTGAGCAGCTCCTGGTAGGTGCCCGTCACCACGAGCACGCTCGACCACACCCCCTGGAGCGCGATTGCCCGAGCCGGCGTCCGGAAGCGGGGGTGCACGGCGCGGAGCCAGCCAAACAGCAGGCGGTCCTGCGCCATGGAGAAGTACACGCGCGGCCCGGCCAAAACGATGCCGCTCAAACCGCCGAAGGTGGAGAACATGACGAGCGCCGCCATGAAGGCTCCGCCGCCAGCGCCCAAGAGCGCATCGGCGGCGTCCGCGGCGATCCGGGTGGACCGCGCGACGTCGTCCAGCGGCAAGACGTAGAGGTACACGGCGTTGAGCGCCACGTAGCAGACGGTCACGATCAGGGTCCCGAACACCAGCGCCTGCGGGATGGTGCGCTGGGGGTCGCGCGTCTCGCCCGCCGCGTAGGTGACCATGTGCCAGCCGCCGAACGTGAACAGGCCGGCGATCAGCGCGGGACTGTATTGGGCTTCTCCCGGTTCCGCGCTGGGGACGAAGTGCTCCGGCAGCCGGGAGCCGAGGGCGAACCCCACGACGATGATCCCGCCTACCGCGAGCAACTTGCCGATGGTGAACGCCGTCTGCAGGGCGCTGCCTTCCTTGACGCCCAGGTAGTTGATGGCGGACAGCGCCAGGATCGCGGCGACTGCCACGGCTTTGATGCCGAAATCGCCGAGTGGCCAGAAGAAGGCCGCGTAGCGGGCGAACACCATGCCCAGGGCGGCGACGATACCCGAATGCATGCTCCAGAACATCGCCCAGCCCCACAGGAACCCGAGCGCGGGCGAGAACGCGGTCCGCAGGAACACATACACGCCGCCGGTTTGGGGGTAGGCGGACGCCAACTCCGCGGAGACCAGGGAGCCGAACAGCGTCAGTACGCCGGCCACGGCCCACACCAGGAACACGCCGCTTATGGACGGGACGTGGCCGGTGACGACCGATGGCTGCACGAAGATCGAGGCACCCAGGATGGTGCCTACCACCATTGCGCTGGCCTGAACCAGGCCGATGGAGCGCCGCAGCTCCGGCGCGGCGGGTTGGGTCAACGGAGCTATGGCTGCGCTGCCCGCTCCACGTCCGCCCAGTTGGCGACCCCGCCGTGCCCGCCGGCGAACCGGTCTACTGCGAGCCCCCGGGCGCGGGCGGCGGCCACCATCTCGGCGCTGCCGGCGGGGTTGAGTGGTGCCGCCGGTGTCAACACGTCGCTGGCGAACAAGAGTCGCGCTTGCGGCACGTAGGCCATCAGCATCCCCTCAACGTGCACCGTGGGCAGGCGATAGAGCACGACGCGGCTGTCTCCGCTCCCGATCGTCAGCGAGTCCTCCACGGTCTGGATGGCGGGCACCTGCCGGGTGCGGGTCAGCTGGTCCGGCGCCACCGTCTTGGCGGCGGCGGCGATCTGCCGGACGAAGGCGGCGTTCCTGGCATGGGTCAGCACCGGGACCCCCGCGGCCATGTACCCGCGCAAGCCCCCGGAGTGATCCCAGTGGTGATGCGTGTTCACTACCACGCCCACACGCTTGTTGGGGAAGCGGGTGCGCAGCGTATCGAGCACCGCGCGGCTCCGTGCGGTCGTTTGCGGACCCTCCACCACCACCAGCTGCTGGGGTTGTTCGATCACCAGGGAATGGTGCGAGCCGCCCTCCGCGCGCCACACGCCCGGCGCCAGCTGGACCAGTTGCACCACGATCGGTGGCGACGCGGCGGAGGCGCGCTGCGCCCGGTTCGCAATCGAGTCCGGAATGACAAAAGCGTCCGCCGGCGCATCGCCCACGGTCGCCGTCGTGTAGATGGTATGGGACTGGAGCCGGCCATTCACCTCGATGTCCACCTGGCGCGGCAGCTGAATGGCGCCCGCCGGCTGCCACCTGGTGAACCAGGTCACCGTGCGGCGGTCCCCCAGGATCGGATCGTCGGTGACGGTCTCGGTCACCAGGAGCAAGCCGGACCAACGATCGAAGTAGAGCGCCAGTGTGTCGGGACCGGCCGCGTAGCGCACCCCGTGGCTCTGGGAGCCGCGCCACTCTCTGGCGGGCAACGCACTCAGGGTCGAGGGATGGTCCAGCGCCGCGAGCAGCAGGCGCTCGGGTGAGAGCCGCATGGCCCGCTCCACCGCCGCCACCGCTCCCGCGGCAGCCGCCGTTTGACGGCCGTCGGTCTCGAGCAGGCCGATCCCACCGGCCGTAATCCGCCGCTGTCGCGTGACCTGTCCGGTGAGCTGCCGGACCTCCTGCTCGAACAGCTGGCGGTTGCCTCGCAGGTCGGTGACGATGCGGCCGTACGCGACGGTGGCACGAGCCAGGGAGGCGGGCGTCTCCTCCTGTCCCAGAGCAAACGTGGCGGTATGGAAGCTCAGCGTGATGGCGCCGACGGCCCGCACGGCTGGCTCACCACCCATGGCGTTCACTGCCCGGGTGACCAGCTCACGCGGCGCCTGCGCCTTTCCCGGCGCGGTGGTGAGTGGGACGACCAGTGCCAGGGGGCAAACGATGTTCCATCGCATTGGCGACCTCGGAGGGGGAAGGACGCGACAAACATCGCCGCCCCGGCTTGCTCCCGCCAGATTGG
>JACPAP010000195.1 GCA_016180765.1 Gemmatimonadota bacterium | reverse complement strand
CCAAGCGGGCGGCAACGCCATCGATGCCGCGGTGGCGGCGTTCTACATGACCACCGTGGTGGAGCACCATCAGGCCGGGATCGGTGGCGACGCGTTCATCCTGGCGTACATCGCCAATCAGAACCGCGTGGTGTTCATCAACGGCACCGGTGTGGCGCCCGCTCTCGCCACGCTCGAGCGGTACCGGTCGTTGGGCGGCATCCCGGACGCCGGCCCGTTCGCCAGCTCGGTGCCGGGCGCCGTGGCGGGCTTCGATCTGGCACTCAAGACCTACGGCACCAAGACCTACGCCGAGCTGCTTCAGCTGCACGCGGGCAGCGTGGACAAGGTCGCCAAATACCCCGCTTCCGCCCGCGTGCTGCTTCCGGGCGGGAAGGCACCGACAGCGGGCGATGTGTTCGTGCAGGCCGATCTGGGCCGGACGCTCCAGGCCATCGCCGAGGGCGGCGCGGAGGTGTTCTATCGCGGTGCCATCGCGGAGCGGGTGGCGGCTTTCTACCAGGCGCAGGTAGGGCTGAGCCGAAAAGAGGACCTGGCAGCCATCCGGGCCGAGGAGGCAGCCCCGGTGCGAACGGAGTACCGGGGCTACGAGGTGTACCAGAGCGCGCCCAACTCGCAGGGGATCGTGATGCTCATGGCCCTCGAGATCCTCGAGGGGTTCGACCTCTTTGGCCTGGGCCACAACTCGGCGGACTACCTCCACGTGGTCACCGAGGCGCTCAAGCTCGCCTTTGCCGACCGCAATCAGTACGTGGCCGACCTCCGGGTGGTGAAGGATATCCCGGTGGCCGGGCTGCTCTCGCCGGAATACGCGGCGGCGCGGCGAGCCCTTATCCGGATGGATGCGACCATTGACAGCCTGGCGCCCCCGGGCGACCCGCGCCGCGGCCTGGCGGTGCTGGCGGGTCATCGGGTCACCTATCGCACCGGCGCCTCGCCGGCGAGCCCGTCCGACGCGATTCAATCACCGCCCAGCGACGGCGAGACCTCATCGTTCGCTATCGCCGACCGCTTCGGCAACCTGGTGTCGGTAACCCACAGCGTGAACGGCACCTTTGGCAGCGGAATGATCGTGGAGGGATTGGGCTTCGTGCTCAACAACCGCATGCCCTATTTCAGCCTCGAGGACGGAGACGTGAACCTGCTGGTACCCGGGAAGCGGCCGCGCCAGACCATCAATCCGGCGCTGGCGCTCAAGGACGGCAAGCCGTTCCTGGCGTGGAACACCCCGGGCGGCGACAACCAGCCGCAGGCCATGCTGCAGGCGTTCCTCAACGTGGTGGAGTTCGGGATGAACGTGCAGCAGGCGGTGGAGGCGCCCACGGTGACCAGCAGCGCGTTTCGCCAGTCCAACTACCCGCAGCGCGCGCCCGGGCAGTTGGTTCTCCCGCGGATTCTGGGGGACGTGGTCGGCGACGAGTTAGGCCAGCGCGGGCACCGGCTCCAGGTGTCCGAGCTTCAGGGGCCCTACCGCCAGGCACTCTCCGGGGCGGGGGCGGTAAAGATGGTCATGCTGGACGCCGCGCGGGGCGTGATGTTCGGCGGGGTGAGCCCGGCCAAGGACAACTATGTGATCGGGTGGTGAATCCCCGATCTGGTACGCTCAATAGGGACTCGCAGCGGAACCCGGCGCAACGTGGGAGGTGCCCGGTAGCGATGTCGCGGACACGCGCGGACGGACGTGGTCAACGGGCAGGGAACTTCGGCCGTGCCCCTTTGAAACTCTTTTGAATCCAACTCTCGCATTGGGAATATCAGACCCACTCCGCCTTGGGGAAGGCCCGCTCCGGCCTCGGCCACGCCTTCCCCGCGCCGAAGCAGGCCCGCTCCGGGCCGGCGCCGGTCCGCCGAGCCTTGCGGAAGGCATCGCGCCGCCAGCCCGGCGACCGCCACGGCGGCCGCCAAAGCGTAGGTCCACTGACCGATCTTCATAGACTCGTCGCCGCTCGCTCAGGAGCACCAGGCCGAACTCGGTCGTGAGCGCGATCGCACCGTTCGTCACCGTGCCGCTCGCCCCCGAATAGGCGTCCATCAGCTCGGCGCCGTCGGGGAACACCCCGAAGACGCGGATGGCCTTGGAGCCTTCTCCCTGGTCCATCGCCACGAGCACGCGATCGACCAGCCCGTTCCGCTCGAGGGCGCGGCTGAAGATGTAGGGCTCGGCCTGGAGCCGGCGATGCTCCCCCGCTCCCACGGCCGGGTGGGCCCGGCGGAACTGGCCCAGCTTCCGCCAGTGTCGCAGGATCTCGGCGGTGGAGCCTCCGCTCTCCAGGTCCGTCCAGTTCATGAACGAGCGCAGGTGGGCGTCGCCCGCGGCGCCCTCCACCTTAAGGGGCCGGGCCAACTCGTCACCGTAGTAGACCTGGGCACCTCCCGGCGCGAGGAGCAGGCGGGTTCCGGCGCTCAACGGATCCCTGCGGTCCAGGTCGTACGGCGACCCGTCATCGTGGGAACTGACGTAGTTGAGGATCGCGACCCCCCGAAGCGGGCCTTCGCGGAGCGCCGCGGAATACCGCGTGAAGAGATCGTCCAGGGACCCGGCGGCCTCCCGCTTGAAGCCGAAGTTGATGAGGCCGTCGTAACCGTGGGCGAAGAAGTCCACGGTCCGGTCGCCGAAGTGGTACGCCCGCCCCTGGCTTGGCTCCCAGCCGTAGACCTCGCCCATCAGGTAGAAGGGGAGGCGGTCCAGGACCTGAGCCGGGTGGGCTTGCTTCCAGTCCGCGAACGCCCGCTCGGCTTCCCGCTTGAGCTCCGCGCTCACCGCCTCGCCGAAGTGCTTGGCGGTGTCCATCCGGTAGCCGTCGAACCCGAACCCGCGCACCCAGTCGGTGAGCCACTTGATGAGGTAGTAGCGAGGCGCCCGGGGGTAAGCGGTGCGCGCGAAGAAGGCGTCGAGCGCGGCCCGCTCCTGATCCAGGCGGCCCTCCCGCCGCCACTTCTCGATCAGGAACGGAGGAAGGTCCACGGGATCGTCCCGTTCGGTGCGGACGTCCGGGAGGTTGTCTACCAGGGTGCAGTCCACGGTGGTCGTGTAGTCGCGGTAGGCGCATCGGGGACCCGTGCGGACCCAATCGTTGGGCCACTGGGGATCCTGGGGCGTCACCGGTCCCGTGTGGTTGATCACGGCGTCCATGAGGACCCGGATGCCATGCCGGTGGGCCGCGTCCACCAGCGCGCTTAAGTTCTCCCTGGTCCCCAGCGCGGGCTCCACCGCGGTCCAGTCCCGGGTCCAGTAGCCGTGGTACCCGTAGGTCTTCCCGGTTCCCTCGTCCACGCTCCCGCGGATCTGTTCCACGAAGGGCGTCATCCAGATGGCGTCCACCCCCAGGCTATCGAAGTACCCCTCTTCCAGGTTCCGGAGCACACCGGCGAGATCCCCACCCTGGAAGCTGCGGAGCACCGCTCCGTCCTGCGCGCGACCGAGCGCACGGTCGTTGCCGGGATCGCCGTTGTGGAAGCGATCGGTGAGCAGGAAGTAGACCGTGGCGCTGTTCCAGAACCCCGCCGGATCCGCTGCCCCGGCCGACCCGAGGTCCCGGCTTCGGGCGTCGGAGTTGGGGGCTGGCTGGTTGCACGCGGAAAGGACCCAAGCGCCGAGGCCCACGAGCGCGATGGCGCGGATCGCGATCGTCATGAGCCCACCTCCACGTCGTCCGCGTCCGTCACGCGGAGCGTCAGGGCCGCGGCGAGCACCAGGGACGCGCCGCCGATCAAGAGGGCGTAGATGGCTTCTCCGGCGAAGAAGCGCCCCACGAAGAAGCCCAAGACGGCCGCCGCCACGATCTGGGGAATCACGATGAAGAAGTTGAAGACCCCCATGTAGTACCCCAGCTTCGAGGGAGGCAGGGACCCGGTGAGAATCGCGTAGGGCATGGAGAGGATGCTCGCCCAGGCGATCCCCACCCCCACCATGGAGCCCAGCAGGTACCGGGGGTCCGTGAGGGCGAAGATCGAGAGGAGCCCCATCGCGCCAGCGATCAGACAGATCGCGTGGGTCATCTTCCGGCTGGTCTTCTTTGCCAACACCGGAATGCCGAACGCCACCACGGCGGCGACGCCGTTGTAGGCGCTGAAGCCCACTCCCACCCAATTCGCCCCCTCGTTATAGAGCGCCGAGGTGGTGTCGGTGGTGCCGTAGATGTGGCTGGTCACGGCCGCGGTGGTGTAGATCCACATGGCGAACAGCGCGAACCACGAGAAGAACTGCACCCAGGCCAGCTGCTTCATGGTCCGGGGCATGTCCTGGAAGTCGGTCAGGATGGTGACGAAGCCGTTTTCGTAATGGCCGCCGCGCTGCATGAGCCCGCTGGCGATGAGCAGCACCCCGA
>JACPAP010000298.1 GCA_016180765.1 Gemmatimonadota bacterium | reverse complement strand
GGCGACGGCTATATTGTACCCTGGAGGAGACGTCGCATGGCCGGCCACAGTAAGTGGAAGCAGATCAAGCGCAAGAAGGCCGTGACCGACCAGCGGCGCGGCGCCGCGTTCACCAAGCTGATCAAGGAGATCACGGTCGCCGCCCGCCAGGGCGGAGGGGACCCGGCGGGCAACGCGCGGTTGCGGGCCGCCATCGACGCGGCGCGGCAGGGCAACATGCCCTACGACAACATCGAGCGGGCCATCAAGAAGGGGACCGGCGAGCTGGAGGGCGTCAATTACGAAGAGGTGGTCTACGAGGGCTACGGGCCCGGCGGCGCGGCGATCATGATCCAGGTGACCAGCGACAACCTGAACCGCACGGTCGCGGATATTCGCCACGTGTTCGCGCGCTACGGAGGCAACCTCGGGTCACCCAACTCCGTGGCGTGGATGTTCGACAAGAAGGGACAGATCTACCTGGACGCCTCCCGCTATGATGAGGACGCGGCGCTGGAGGCCGCGCTGGACGCCGGGGCGGACGACCTCACCCGCGAGGGGGACCAGTTCATCATCACCACCGCGCCTACCGACCTGCACGCCGTGCAGGATGCCTTACGCGCCAAGGGGCTGGAGCCGGCCGAGGCGGACATCGCGTTGACGCCGAAGAGCACGGTCACGGTCCAGGGAGCGGACGCCGAGAAGTTGCTGAAGCTCATGGAGGCGCTGGAGGAGCACGACGACGTGGCCAAGGTCTTCAGCAACTTCGACATTGACGCGGAGACCATGGCCGCGGTCAGCGGGTGAGTTCTCGGGTGCTGGGCATCGATCCCGGCACCGCCGTGACGGGCTACGGTGTGGTCGAGCCGGCCCCAACCCTTGGTTGTCCCGGCCGGCTGGTGGAGTGCGGCATCATCCGCACCGATCCCCGACAACCGATCTGGTCCCGGCTGGAGGTGCTGTACGACGGCGTGAGCGAGCTCATCGCCCGGCATCGCCCCACCGCGGTGGCGATCGAGAGCGTGTTCTACGGGAAGAACGCACGGTCCACGCTCACGCTGGGGCACGCGCGCGGCGTGATTCTGCTGGCCGCGGCCCGCGCCGGGCTGGAGATCGCCGAGTTTCCGCCCGCCACCGTCAAGAAGAGCGTGGTGGGTGCGGGCGGCGCGGCGAAGCCGCAGGTGGCGTACATGGTGCAGCAGCTGTTGCGGCTGAAGCGGCCGCCGGCGCCGAGCGATGCCGCGGACGGAGTGGCGGTGGCGCTGACGTACTTGATCAATCGGCCGCAGGGGCCGCAGCGGCCGGAGAGGCGGCAGGGGCCGCAGGCGCGGCAGAAGCGGCGGATCAACCACCGGAGCCGGTTGTGATCAGCGCGGTCCGAGGGACGCTGATCTCCAAGATGGGCGACCGCGTGGTGCTGGAGACGACGGGCGGCGTGAGTTATGAGTTGGCGGTCCCGCTGGGCGTCCTGGAGCGGCTGCCGGTCGAAGGCCGCGCGGTGGAGCTCAAGACGGTGCTGGTGGTGCGGGAAGACGGCTGGGCGCTGTACGGCTTCGACCAGGAGCTGGAGCGGACCGTGTTTCAGCGCTTGCTGGGCGCGAGCGGGATCGGGCCGCGGCTCGCCCTGGCCCTGGTCTCGACGCTGGGCGGGCCCCGGGTGGTGGCCGCGGTGCGGGACGGGGACATCGCCGCCCTCTGTACCGTGCCGGGCATCGGGAAGAAGACGGCGGATCGCATGGTGCTCGAGCTCAAGGACCGGGTACGCGACCTGGCGCTCCCAGGGGCCGCCGCCCGGCGCAGTGTGCCGGCGGAGCAGGCGGTGCAGGCACTGACGAACCTGGGCTACGGGCCCGCCGATGCGGATCGCGCGGTCCGCGCCGTGGTGTCGCAGGATGGTACCGGTGAGCCGGCGGAGCTGATCCGCCGGGCGCTCCAACGATTGACGGAACGACGATGAAAACTGCCGAGTGGTTGTGCACGGCTTGCGGCGCGACCAACCGCAAGCTGGTGGCCGACCAGCAAACCCAGGCCGAGGACCGTTGCGTCACCTGTCATACGCGGCACGTGATCCAGCAGGTTCCGCGGCCGGTGCGCTGGCATGCCACGGTGAAGCGGTGACCCGCACTGAGATCACCACCCCGGAGGCGCTGCCGGACGAGTCCACCACGGAGGCGTCGCTCCGGCCCTCGCGGCTGGACCAGTTCGTGGGGCAGCGGCAGGTGAAGGAAGCGCTGCAGATCGCGATCGATGCGGCCAAGCAACGCGGCGAGCAACTGGATCACGCGTTGTTCTTCGGGCCGCCGGGGCTGGGCAAGACCACGCTCGCCATCCTGATCGCGCGCGAGATGGGCGTCAACATCCGGACCACCAGCGGCCCGGTGCTGGAAAAGCCCGGCGACCTGGTGGGGCTCTTGACCACGCTCCGGGCCGGGGACGTCCTGTTCATTGACGAGATCCACCGGCTGCGCCCGGCGCTGGAGGAGTTTCTCTACCCGGCCATGGAGGACTTCCGGGTGGACGTGCGGGTGGCGGACGGACCTTACGCCCAGACCATCCCTATGCAACTCGAGCCGTTTACGCTGATCGGCGCCTCTACCCGGTACGGCATGCTGACCCCGCCCATGCGGGCGCGCTTTGGGCTGGTGGAGCGGCTGGGCTATTACCCGCCCGAGGACCTCGAGACCATCGTGCGACGTTCTGCGGGGATCCTGACCGTGGATATCGAGGCCGAGGGAGCGCAGGAAATCGCCAAGCGCAGCCGTGGGACGCCGCGCGTGGCGAACCGGTTGCTCCGGCGGGTGCGGGATTACGCCCAGGTGCGGGCCCAGGGCGTCGTCACCGCTCCGGTCGCCCTGGAGGCGCTGGCTCGGCTCAACGTGGACGAGTACGGGCTGGACGACATGGACGCCCGGATCTTGCGCACCATCATCGAGAAGTTCGACGGCGGTCCCGTGGGTCTCACCACCATCGCCGCCGCGGTGGGCGAGGACGCGGGGACGCTGGAAGAGGTGTACGAGCCGTACCTCATGCAGCAGGGATTCCTGGACCGGACCCCGCGGGGCCGGGTGGCCACCCCGGGGGCCTACAAGCATTTCGGATACACGCGGCCGGCCGGCGGCGGGCAGGATTCGCTTTTTGGGTAGCGGCGGCCGGCGACATTCACGTTGAGCAGGAACGTCCCAGACGCCCTTTCGGTTTCGGCGTTCGATTACCCGCTTCCCCAGCACCTCATCGCGCAACGCCCGCTGCCCGATCGCGCGGCCAGCCGGTTGCTGGTGCTGTCACGCGCGACGGGCGCCATCGAGCATCGACGGTTCCGTGACTTCCCCACCCTGCTCACACCCGGCGAGGTGCTGGTCGTCAACACCAGCCGGGTGATTCCTGCACGCTTGATCGGGCGGCGATCCAACGGCCGGCCCGCCGAGATCTTGCTGGTGCACCCCGAGCCGGACGGCAGCTGGTTGGCGATGGTGCATCCGGGAGGCAAGCTCAAGACCGGGCGCACGGTGGCGTTCGGAGAGGACGCCGTTGCCAAAGTTGCCGAAGTCGTGGGAGGCGGAGTGCGGCGCGTGCGGTTCAGCGGACGCCTCGACGTGCAGGGCGTGATGGCCCGCTACGGCGCGGTGCCGCTGCCGCCGTACATCGCGCGGCCGGCGGACGAGCAGGACCGGGACCGCTACCAGACCGTGTATGCCCGCGAGGATGGCAGTGTGGCGGCGCCGACCGCCGGCCTGCACTTCACCGCCGAGCTGCTCGCCGAGATCCAGCGTCGCGGCGTGATCGTGGCGGAGATCGTGCTGCACGTGGGCCCCGGAACGTTCAAGCCGGTGGAGGTCGAGGATCCGGCGCAGCACGTGATGCACCCGGAGTGGTATCAGATCCCCGGGCCGACGGCCGATGCCGTCAACCGCGCGCGGCGTGAGGGCCAGCGCGTCTGGGCCGTGGGCACAACCGTCGTGCGGACTCTCGAAACCGCCGCGGCCGCCGGTCCCGCCGTGACCGCCGGTGCGGGTTGGACCGACCTTGCTCATGCTGGTTGCGGCGTTCGCGGGGTACCAGCGCACCATGGCGGCGTATCGGGAGGCCATCGCCCGGGAGTACCGGTTGTACAGCTACGGCGACGCGATGCTGGTGGTGTAAGGCTGTACCGTCGCTCCAGGCAGGTTAGAATCGGCGCCCCCAGGTGCCGCCGGGAGGAGGAGCTAGACGCAGGCGCTGCCAGTCGATCGCGTCGAGACGGACGAAGGCGTTGGCGGCCTTGGCGAGCTCGTAGGACTTCTGGCTGTCGAAGAAGGCGTTGAAGATGAGCCGTCCAGCTTCGCGAACCACACGCGCCACATCCGCAAAATCCCCGTCGCCGGACAGGATGATGGCCATGTCGTACTGGTTCTTGAAGGCGCCGGCAAGCAACTCGATCGCCACGAGGATGTCCACGCCCTTCTCGTAGACGCGCCCGGGGCCGCCTTCTAATCGGCCGAGCTTCAGCTCGACCCTCTCCTGCCGCCGGATCATCGCCTCAAACTTGCGCCAGCGCTCGTAGCGCTCGGGGTTGTGAGACTGAATGGGTGGTGCGGTGACATAGACAACGCGCTTCAAACTCCAGCGTCCCGAATAGTGCTCGGCCGGAATCTCCTTGGCGATCTGGATGGCAAGTTGGCGGTAGTTGATGTGGGTGGTCAGCCCGCGCTGATCGAGCGCGGCCTTCAAGTTGGTACCGTCTATGACCGTGATGAGGCGCAGCGCGGCGGGGCTAGGCTCGGGAGCGACAGGCGGATGCGACATCAAGGGCGGGAATGAAAAAACCCACCGTGGCCGCGGAGCGACGACGGTGGGGGGTCATAATCGGCACGGGCATGGTTGGCCCGGCAAAGACACGATAGTCAACTGCAGGCCTCGGTGTCAAGTTCCTTCCCCAGGGCTC
>JACPAP010000297.1 GCA_016180765.1 Gemmatimonadota bacterium | reverse complement strand
CGCTGCCCCGGATAGGCGCGGAGAACCAGAAGTTGCCGGCGGCCAGGAGCAGGAGCATCTCCAAGAACGCGATCGCGGCATACGGGAGGAGCTTTCCCCAGAGAAACTCCCAGACCCGGACGGGAGCGAGGTAAATCTGGAGGATCGACCCTCGCTCGCGCTCCCGGACCACGGCCAGAGCGGTCAGAAGCGGCGGGAAGGCCATGAGGATCACGGCAAAGAGTCCGGGCACCACGTAGTGCTCGCTCCGCAGACCCGGGTTATAGCGGACGCGGGGCTCCACGCGGATCGCCGTGGCAAGCCGGGGCACTCCGCCCACACGGGTGGCCAGCGCGCGTTCCTGGAGCCGCCCCGTGTAAGCCTGGGTGATGGCATCCACGTAGTTCAGTGCGATAATCGCCGTGTTGGCGAAGGAGCCGTCCAGCAGGACCGACGCCGTCAGGTGCCTGCCGAGGCGCACTTCGTTGAACAGCGATCCGGTCCAGCTCGGCCACGGATCGCCGGTGATTCGCCTCGTGGAATTCGCCAGACAGGTGTTGGGCTCGGGACAGTTGTCGGGCGTGCCCAGTCGGTTCTCGAGCACCGGCCCGATGGAATCCGTCATGATCTGGCCATCGGCATCCCGCTGGTAGGCGGGCATGAAGTGCACGCCTACGGGCTGACCCTCGATCACGAGGTTGGTGTAGCCCAACTGGAATGGGTTACCGACCAGCTTTTCAATCTTGTTGCGATTGCGCGAATAGATGACGCGGCTGGTCCAGCCGAAGGCGCTGGTGTTGACATTGATCGTGTTCAGCTCGAACTCCAGGCCGCGATTGCTCAGCTCACCGACGTTGTCCAGCACGCTGTTGTAGCCGGCGCTGGGTGTGAAGGTTCGCGTCAGCAGCAGGTCGGTCACGTACTGATCGTAGTACGTGAAGCGCGTGCCGATGCGGTTGTCGAGCACCGCAAGGTCGATCCCAGCCTCCCATTCCCGCTGCCGCTCGGGCTTCAGGTTGGGATTCCCGGGCGAGCCCGTAGGGGCCAGGCCGAGGCGATTGATGTTGGTGATGCTGGCGTACCGCGTGGCCCGCGCGTACGCGGAGCCGAGCGGCGGCTGGTTGCCGGCGTAGCCCAGGGCGCTGCGCAGCCGCAGCTCGGAGATCCAGGGCAGCCCGTCCTTCACGACTGACTCCTCGCTGACCACCCACGACGCACTCAGTTTCGGATACAGCTGCCAGCGCTGGTCCTTGCCGAAGGTGGACGAGGCGTCCCAGCGAAGCGCGCCGGTCAGGTACAGCCGATCCCGGTACGACGCCTGCTGCTGGCCGAAGAAGCCGAGCGTGACCAGCTCGAAGCGCGCTTGCGACGCCGCCTGCACCGCGCCGCGCACCAGCTCCGTCAGCGGGGTCAGATCGGTGGCCGACGCGTTCAGTTGGTCCACCCGCTGATACGTGTGGTTCAACCCCGCAGAGGTGGTGAAGTGCAGGCTGCCGCCGGCCTGGTAATCGTAGTTGCCGACCACGTCGTTGTTCACCAGCAGGTTGCGGCGGTTGAGATCCGTGGCGCTGCCGAGGGGCGTGCTGACGTCGCCGCGCGGAATCGTCAGGGCCGTTTCCATCCCGTACTGGTCGTACCCGAGACGATAGCTCAGGCCCAGCCCGCCGACGAGCGTCGCGTTCAGACCGAAGGAGCCGACGAAGCGGTTGATGTCTTGCGGCGTGCGCCAGTGCTCCAGCACATCCAGCGGGTTCGGAAACGGACCGGCCAGCTTGTTGATCAGCTCGCCCGTTATGGAATCGCGCGCCGCCAGATCGACCGTCGTCGGCGTGAACACGATGGCCGTGAGCAGGCCGCCGGCGCCCTGCTCGCCGTTGATGACCAGATCGGTGTGCGAGCGGATGTAGTTCGCGCCGGCCGAGAGACTGAGCCACGAGAACACCCGCTGGTCGAGGTTCATGCGCACATTCAGCTTCTCATGGTCCGCGCCCCGCATGATCCCGTTCTGGTTCACGAAATTGCCGGAGAGGTAGTACTGGGTCTCGGGGCTGCCGCCCGACATCGACACGTAGCTGTCGCTGCTCCAGGGCTGGCGGAAAATCAGGTCCTGCGGATCGTAGCGTTGAACCGGGTTGCCGCTCAGATCCATGGGGGTCAGGGCAAACGCGATGCGGCGCTCCAGATCGCTCCGCGTCAGGCGCGTGCCCACCGTGATACGGTTGACCCCGGCGCGACCGCGCTTGGTAAAGATCTGCACTACGCCGTTGTTGGCGCGCGAACCGTACAGGGCCGCGGCGGCCGCGCCCTTCACCACCTCGACGCGCTCGATGTCGTTGGGGTCGAGGTCCGCCAGCCGGTTCGAGGCATTGGAGCGGTATCCCAGGTTGATCTGCTGGTCGGCGTTGTTATCGATGATGACGCCATCGACGATGTAGAGGGGTTCCGCGCCGCTGATGATCGAGCTGGTGCCGCGCAACCGCACGGACACCCCGCCCCCTGGGGTGCCGGTGTTGCTGGTGATGACGGCGCCGGCCACCTTGCCTTGCAGCGTTTGATCGATGGTCGTCGCGGCGCTCGCCGTGAGCTGGTCCTCGGAGACCGACGACACCGCGTTGCCGAGCGCCCGGCGCGCCGTCGGCGCGGCGGTACCGGTCACGACGATTTCTTCCAGCGACAGCGCGACCGCGCGCATCACGAAATCCGGAACGTTCACCACGCGATCGGCGCCCAGCGCCACCTCGTGGCTCCCGGTTTCGCGCCCTATGCTCTGAGCCACAATCGTGTAGCGGCCGGGATTCAGCTGCGCGACGATGGAGTAGGCGCCCGAAGCGTTCGTGAGAGCGCCGTAGCGGGTTCCCTGCACGACGACCCGCACGCCCGGAAGTCCCGCGCCGCCTTCGGCATCACGCGCGAGGCCCGAAATGGTGTATGTCATCTGCTGCGCTGGTGCCGTCCTCGCGAGGAATGCGGTCGCGGAGAGGCCCAGGAGCAGACCTACCAGTCTGAGGTGGGTGCGCATCATGACTCCTCAGGGTGGAAATGTTGCAGCTACAACTCCGTGGTGAACCGGCTAGCTCAACAGTAAAGGCGGAACGCTGCCCGTGCCAGAGTGGGTTGGCCGCCCCGGCAACGTGACCGGCGGCGGCGGGTGTTCCGGAGAGCGCACATGGGTCTTCGACAGCTCGCAGCAATGAAGGAAGGTTGAAGGTTGCGTTAGCGGAGCACCTCCCAGATCCGCTCGTCCTCGGGGCCCAGCACCCAGGCGGAGAATCCGCGCAGCTTGCGCGCTTTCACCAGCGCGAGCTTGGCCTGGAAGCTTCGGACGTCTTCGAGAAACAACCACTCGAAGGTGCCGCCGCTGTCGTAGTAACCCCAGGTCACCCCCTGGATGGAATCCCACTGGAGCGGTGCGCTATGCCGCTCGGCCAGGCCGGTCCCCCAGCTCCAGCTCACGGTCTCGGACCACGAACGGGCTCGCTCGGGCAGCGCCGGATCGTCACGGGTGAACCAGTGCTCCCCCCACAAGGGAATGCCCAGTGACAGCTTTTCGGGCGGCACGAACCTCAGGAAGTAGTCCACTACGGCCCGCATCCACGGGAGCCCGGCCTGCGGTCCCGGCGGCGTGCGCCGAGTGTGCTGCGAGTAGGACATGATCGAGATGAAATCGCCGACCGCGCCAAGCGCCTTGAGATCGTACCCTGCCCGCCAGCTTTCGTACAGGAACCGGTGGTAGCCCGAGGGCCCCGGACTCTCCTCGGGTCGGTGTACCACCGCGATGCTGATGGTGCACCCGGCCCCGTGGAGTGCACGGGCCGCTTCGCTGTACCAGGTCGTGAACCGGTCTCGGTCCTGGAGGTTGATGTTCTCGATGTCGAACTGGATACCCCAGAAGCCGTTGTCCCGGCATAACTCCACCAGGGTGCGTACCGCGCGACGCTGCGCCGCGCTGTCGGCGAGCAACCGCCGCAGGGAGGGTTGGTGGAAGCCCTCGTTCACCACCAGCGGCATCACCTTCACGCCGTGACGCCGCGCTAGCTCCATCACCCGGCGATCGATGCTCCCGAACACGATCCCCAGGCTGTCCGGCAGGGATGCGTCTCTTCGCGCGCTGCAGTTCCGCGCGCGCCGCAGACGAACAGAGTTTCATGGCGCGCGCTCCACTGACGCGCGCTCCGAGACGCATCCCCGCCCTTTTGCCGCTCCTGCCGCTCCTCCCGCCTCTGCCGCTATCGAAATACCCGATGGAAGATCCCGTTGGTTGACACCCCGCCGGTGGCGTCTAGGTTGCCGCCGGAAAGGGTCGGAGAGCATAGCGCATGACCCGCAGCACGGCAACGGCCCGCGGGACGCCGACCCCCGCGGCGATGACGAGACTGCCCCCTTAATGCCTCTGCGGCCTCTGCGGCCCCTGCGGCTCCTGCCGTGAACATGCCCTTATTCCAACTTCCGGCGTAGCTTCCCCCAGCCATGCCGAGACCGGTAGACATTCCGAGCCTTGCGATCGGCAGCAGGATTCAGGACGCCTTTCTGGTGCTGGACGTGGAGCTGCGCGCCACCGCCGACGGGAATCCCTACACCGTGCTGGAGCTGGGCAACAGCACCGGCTCCCTGACCACGGAGCCGTTCTGGCTGGAACGCCAGGATCAGGTCGCCGGGATTCGTCGTGGCCACGTAGTGCAGGTGGTGGGAGAAATCATCAGTTATCGGGACACGAAGCAGGTGCGGGCGGTTTCGATCCGGCCACTCCCGGAGGGGGTGGTAGACCCCGCCAGCCTGCTCCCGTCGGTGGGCGCCGTGGATCGGTACTGGGAAACGCTCGACGGGTGGCGCCGGGACCTCCGCAAGCCGCGCCTGGCCAAGGTGGTAAGCTTGTTCTACGACGACGACGACTTCCGGCGTCGCTACCAGCAGTGCCCCGCCTCCCTGCGCGGGCACCACGCGGCGATCGGCGGCCGGGGTGCTGTTGCACGACATCGGGAAGCTGGAGAGCTACTCCTGGCGCGGCCTGTTCGAGTACACCGACGCGGGGGCCCTGGTGGGCCACGTGGTGCTCGGCGCCCTGATGTTCGACCGCCGGCTAGGCGAGCTGCCGGAGCCCCCCTGCACCGAGGCCGAGCGCGAGATCCTGCTGCACCTCATCCTGGCGCATCATGGCCGGCTGGAATGGGGTAGTCCCGTGCCGGCGCTCACGCTGGAAGCCGAAGTCCTCCATTGGGCCGACAACGCCAGCGCCAAGACCGCGAGCCTCGCCGACGCGCTTCGGGATGCGGAGAACTTCCCGCAGGGGATGTTCTCCACGCCCCAACGCTCGCTGGATTACCGGCGGCTCTACCGGGGCGGGAGCGACTGGGGGATGACCGAACGGGAACCGGGAAGCGGGAAACGGGAAACGTGAGTTCAATCCGACAACCGCCGCACGGCTCGCTCGGCGCGCTCCGCGGCCATGTCGATAGCGACCACCAGCCGCAGTTCCCGCTGGGTGACCTGCCCGCGCGCCACGAGCCACGCGCTACAGCGGATGGCTTCGAGCGCACCGCGGAGCTCTTCCAGGGCGGCGGCCCGGAGCGCCACCGGAGCGGGCGGGAGCGAGACCAGCGGGCTCACGCCCCCAGCATAGCGCACCCCGGGACCTTGCCGCGTACCGGACCGCCGCGCTCCGGTGCCGAAAAGTGACGTACCGGTTCGTGCCGCACACGGCGGACATCCGGGCGACCATCGAGGCCCCCACGCTTCGGGCGTTGCTCGAGGACCTGGTTCAGGTCCTGCGGGAACTGACCGCCGGCGATCGGCCGGTCGAGCCCCGCGCCGCCCGAGTGATCGCCGTCCAGGGGCCCGATCCTCCGGAGCTGCTCCTCGCCCTCAGCCGAGAGATACTTGACGCTTTCCAGCTGGACGGGTTCGTCCCGGCCCGCCTGGAGATTGACGCCCTCACCCAACCGCCGGAGGCGCCCTCGCTGCGGGGCCGCGTGATGGGGGAACGGTTTGATCCCGCCCGCCACGAGACCCAACCCGAGATCAAGGCCGTCACGCGCCACGGCCTCGCGGCCGAGCCCACGTCTCAAGGGTGGCGTGCGGAGTTGCTGTTTGACGTCTAGCCTTCCGAGCGCCAGAGACGGCCCGTAGCCCCGCCCTGCTCAAGCCCAGAGGACGGGCACCCCGTAGGGCTGGAATCGCCGGTCGTGGGTGACCAGGGTCAGGTGCTCAAGCCGGGCTTGCGCGATGAGCAGACGATCGAGATGCGATTGAGCTCAGCGTCGCTTGCGGCGATCGCGTCTCCGGCCGGCGACTTCGACACTTGGTCCCCGAGACGCCGGGACTGGTGGCGCCTGCGCTCTGGGAGGACTTCCAGCGGCGCGTGGGCGAGACATCCGATCCCGGGATACGCCCCCGTGGACGCCGCCGGACCCCTACGCCGGAGCCGCTTGACCCTAGGACCCGCCGGCCGCCTGACTAACCGCTCCCCAGAGGTCGTCCAGGGTGAACGGCTTCGCGATAACCTTGACGCCGGCCGGCAACCCGAGTGCGGCCGGCAGCGGGACGGCACTGACGAACACGAAGCGCGCTCCTCCAGCGATTCCCGCGCGCTGTGCCTGCTCCCAGAAGCCCACCCCGTCCAGCCGC
>JACPAP010000215.1 GCA_016180765.1 Gemmatimonadota bacterium | reverse complement strand
GTGACCGCCCGGCACCGGGGCGCCGCAAGCAGCCCGCGCACCAGGGCAGATCCCACCGCGCCGGTGGCGCCGATGACCAGGGCCCGGTACTCGGTCACGGACCTCCGTCCAGCGTCCTCATAGTCGAGGGCGCTAAGGTATCCGGCCTCTTGCCCCGGCGCCACGCGCCTCGCACCTCAGGCGCTCACTTGTTCCACCAACGGTGGCGTGCGTGCTCCCTGCCCTGGGGAAGTTCGAGGCTCGCGCTGCGGAGTTCGTTAGCGGATGTTCCACCCGTTCACCGGCCCGCCGTGGAAGAACTTCTCCGGCGTCATCACGCCGTCCCGCTTGAACACCACGCCTTCCTTCAACACGAATCGCACGTCGCGCAGGGCGTCGATGCTCTGGAGCGGGTTCCCCGGCACTGCGATCAGGTCCGCGACATACCCGACCTTGATCGGGCCACGTGAGGTATAGGTCTCGCTCGCCTGGTAGCCATTGATGGTCAGGGCCCGCAGGATGTCCACCGGCGGAATGCCGGCTGCCTTCCAGGTCTCGATGAACTCGATGGCCACCTCGCCCCGGGTTTTCCCCGGCACGTAGTAATCGGCGTCGGTCGAGAAGGTGAGCGGCACCTTGTTTTCGTACGCGTTCTTGAGCCCCGCCACCGTGCGGTCGTAGCGCTCCCGGGTGGTGTGCCCCGTGAGCGAAATCGGCGTCTCCGTGCCGGCGCGCCAGATCCCCTTCTGCGCCATCAGCTTGTGCATTTCGTCGGTCAACCCGCGATCGTGCGCGATGGACCAGATGCCCGCCTCGATCGCCCGCCGAGCGCCGTCCACCGTCTGCACGTGGCCTTCCACCTTGAGCCCGGCCTTGGCCGCCTCGGCGATGAACAGCTTGATCTCGTCCGTGGTGTAGCCCCAGGGCTTACAGTCCACGCAGATCTTGATGACCGTGGCGCCGAACAGGGCGTTCTGCCGGACCGCTTTCACGATCTCGTCCGGCGTGTCCGCGTCGAGGTACTCCGGGTACACGATGGACTTTCCCATGGCCATCTCCGGCGTGGGCCAGAACTGCCCGCCAAACCCGCCGATGATGATCCCGGAGTTGATGATCGTGGGCCCGGGGATCCAGCCCTGCTCGATGGCGATCCTGAGCGCCGCATCGGCGTAGTTGCCGTTGTTGCCCATGTCGCGGATGATGGTGAACCCGGAGGACAGCATCTGGATGCCGTTGGACGCCGCCTGAATCGCCCGGAGCGGCGTCGCGTCCAGGACGTAGGTCAGGTAGTAGACGTTGCTCTCTGGCTCCTCCTTGTACGTCAGCGCCAGATGGTTGTGGGCGTCCACCAGCCCTGGGAGCACCGTGAGCTGGGACAGGTCGATCACCTCCGCGCCCTGCGGGATAGCGACCGTCGGGCCAATGGCGCGGAACCTCCCGCCCTCCACCAGGATGACCTGATTGGACGCCACCGTCCCAGTCTCCGGATCCACCAGCCGACCAGCCCGGATCGCCGTGACCTGCGCCATCGCGGACGAGGTTGCGAATGCCAGCGCCGAAGCCGTAAGCGCAGTGCGCATAGTCTCCACTCCTTTCCAAGGGCTCAGGACGTCATCTCGCACGTTTTCATCTCTGCGGTCTCTGCGTTCTCCGCGGTGAAACGACCTCGCCGCTGGGCAGGCCGGCGCGTGGTGGTCAGAGCCTGAGCTGGTTCAGCAGAGCTTGGAAGCGCGGCTCCGAACGCAGCGGATCGAGCAGCGGATTGACCTTGAGATACGCCAACCACCCTCGGCGCTCCGCGTAGGCGCGCTCGGCCCAATCGAGCGCTTTGGCGTGGTCGCCCAGCGCCAGGTGCAGCAGCGCAAACGCCACGGGTGAGACGTAGCCTTCAGTCGCCTGGCGCTCCAGGTTTGCCAGGAGCTGCGCCGTCTCCGCGCGTTTTCCAGCGTGCGCCAGCACCCAGCCCAGGGCGGACACCGTATATGCCGCGGCGCCCGGCAACGTCATCGCTTCACGCAGCACTCGCTCGGCGCTGGCCCAGTCTCCCGCCAGCGCGTGTGCCAGGCCCAGGAAGCGGTAGCTTTCCTCCGCTTCGGGGTTCATGCCCACCGCGCGCTCCACGTGGTAAACCGACTCTGGGTAGCGGCGGGCGTAGAAGTACAACCCTCCGACGCTTCGCCGGATCGAGACGGACGCTGGGTCCAGCTCCAACGCGGTATGGGCTTCGATGATACCGTCCTCCAGCTTCCCCCGGGCGGCCAGCAGGAACGCGAACCACTGATGGGCCGTGGCGTAGCGCGGGTTCAGCTCGATGGCGCGACGAAACTCCCGGTCCGCGGCGTCCCAATCCCAGTCGTAGATGAATACCGCCCACGCCAGCGAGGAGTGCGCCTCGGCCAGGGTCTCGTCCAGCTCGAGCGCCCGTCGCGCGTAGGTCTTGGCGCGCTCGAACCCCTCGGTCACCGGGACGCTGCGATAGTCGATCTGCAGGGCGTACGAGTCCGCGAGCCCGGTGTATGCCAGGGCGTACCGAGGATCTTCGGCGATGGCCTGCTCGAACAGGCCGATGGCCTCGGTCACGTCTTCCTGGGTGCGCTTGTTCCAGGCGTACCGACCCTTGAGGTACAGACTGTACGCCCGGAGGTTCTCGGTGTACCGCCGCGGGACCGGCTCCGCCAGGTGGGCGAACGAGGTCGCCCGCAGCGTGTCCACGATGGTGCGCGCCAGCTCGTCCTGCACCGCGAAGACGTCGTCCAGCCGGCGATCGTAGCGCTGAGACCAGATCGACCGCCCGTCCTCCGTGGTGCTGAGCTGGGCCGTGATCCGGAGCCGGTCCCCCGAGCGCCGCACCGAGCCCTCCAGCACCCACGCCGCGCCCAGCAAGGCGCCGATCGCCCGCACATCCTGGGCCTTGCCCTTGAGCGCGAATACCGAGGTGCGCGCCGCCACGCGGAGGCCCTCGACGTTGGCCAGCGCGGTGATCAGCTCGTCCGTGATCCCGTCGCTCAGGTACTCATTCTCCGCCTCGGGACTGGCGTTGACGAACGGCAGCACCGCGATGCAGCGCGCCGCGGCGGCGACCGGCGGGGCTGCGGTCCCTTCGGACTCCCGTTCCAGCGCCGCCACGAACTCGCCGACGCTGGCAAACCGGTCGTCGGGGTTCTTGGCGAGCGCTCGCTCCAGCACCGCTTCCGCCGAGGCGGGGGCGTCGGGCCGGAGCAGTCGGACCGGGCGCGCCATCTCGGTGACCTGCTTGGCCATGGTGGAGCGCGCGTTGTCCCCGGCCAGGGGCGGCTCGCCGGCCAGCATCTCGTACACCACGCAGGCGAGGCTGTAGAGATCGCTGCGCGGGCCCAGGTCCTGCTCGCCACTGGCCTGCTCCGGGCTCATGTACTCCGGCGTCCCCAGCGCCAACCCCACTTCGGTCACCGGAGCCATCCCCGGAGCGCAGCAGGCCCGTGCCACGCCGAAGTCCGCCAGCACCGCATGCCCATCGGCGAACAGGATATTCTCCGGCTTGACGTCGCGATGGACGAACCCCTGCCGGTGGGCGTAGTCGAGCGCGGCGCCGATCTCCCGCGCGATGCGGACCGCCTCCGCCACGCCCACCCGGCCCTCACGCCGCAGCCGCTCGCGCAGCGATCCGTCGGGCACGTAGGGCGTCACGTAGTACAGCAGGCCACCGGCTTCGCCGGAATCCAGGAGCGGGAGGATGTGCGGGTGGGCCAGCCGGGCCGCGATCCGGATCTCTCGGAGGAAGCGCTCCTCGCCCACCGACGCCGCCAGGTCCGGGCTGAGGACCTTCACGGCTACCCGGCGCTCGTGCTTCTTGTCCTCGGCCAGGTACACGGTCGCCATCCCGCCGCGGCCCAGCGGAGACTCAATCGCGTAGCGGTCGGCCAGCGCCTGCTGGAGGCTGTCGAGGACCGTCATGTGATGGCCCGGAATCTACGCCGTAGAGCTCATTCCCGGCCCGCAAGGGCTTGATTAATCAAGATTGGTTGATATATTAGCGCCAATGATTCGATTCAGCAACACCGACCGGCGGCGCCTGGCCCGGTGCTGCCATGCCCTGTCGGACGAGACGCGCCTCCGGATTCTGGAGCGATTGTCGGCCGGCGAGCGGTGCGTGTGCGAGCTCACCGCGGCGCTTGGCGCAGGCCAATCACGCCTCTCCTTCCACCTGAAGACCCTGAGAGACGCCGGGCTGGTGCGCGACCGGCGCGACGGGCGCTGGATGTACTACGCCATCGACCCGGAGGCCGTGGCCGAGGTGGG
>JACPAP010000214.1 GCA_016180765.1 Gemmatimonadota bacterium | reverse complement strand
GCCGGTGCTCCGGGTGAAGCCGGGCACAGTGCTCATCTCCAACACGATGCACGGGCCCTACTATACGCCCGAAGGCGGCGCCTTCCCCGGCGAAGTGGGTCCCATCTATGTCGAAGGCGCCACCACCAACGACGTGCTGGTGGTGAAGGTGATCCGGGTCCGGCCCAACACCGATCTCGCCGCGGCGCAGCTCTACTCGGATTTCGGCGGCCTCGCTACCGACTCGCGGGTGCGTTTGCTCAACGACCCCATTCCGGCGCGGCGTTACCTCTGGCGGATGGATCGCCAGCGGATGACCGCGACGACGGAGCTGCCGGACAGTCGCCTGCGGACCATCGAGATCGAGTTGCGGCCCATGTTGGGCCGGGTCGCGGTGGCGCCGGCCGGCCAGGAGGCGTTCGCGGGTCTCTGGCCCGGCAATTTCGGCGGCAACATGGACGCGCAGGAGGTCCGTGAAGGCACTACCGTCATGCTGCCCATCTTTCACGACGGGGCGTACTTCTACTTCGGCGACGGGCACGCGCGTCAGGGCGAGGGCGAGGTGGCGGGAACCGGGCTGGAGACCTCGATGGACGTCACACTCCAGCTCGACCTCATCAAGAACAAACGCATCGACTGGCCCCGTCTGGAGGACGCTGATTACATCATGGTGGCGGGCAGCGGCCGGCCGCTGATCGATGCGTTTCGGCTGGCGCACGTCGAGTTGATCGAGTGGATGCAGGAGTACGGTTTCGGCAAGTGGGACGCGTACGCGCTGCTGAGCCAGCTGGCGGAGAGCAGCGTGGCCAACATCGTGGACCCGAATTACACGGTCGTGGCGAAGTTCCCCAAGCGGTATCTGCCCAGGTGACGTCGCGCCGTTCGCGCGGTGGACGGCGCGCCGCCGATCCCCAAGTCGCGCGGTGGCGGCGTGACACGCCCGGATGCCGAGACCGAGTCCATCTCAACAATGCCGGAGCGGCGCTCATGCCGGCTCCGGTGCTGGCCGCGGTGGTGGCGCACCTGGAGCGGGAATCCAGGCTGGGCGGCTACGAGGCGGCGGACGCCGCGTCGGAGCAGGTGGCGCGGACCTACGTCTCGGTCGCCGAGCTGATCGGGGCGCGCCCCAGGAACGTGGCGGTGGTGGAGAACGCCACGGCCGCGTTCGCGTTGGCGCTCTCCGCGTTCGACTTCCAGCGCGGCGACCTGATTCTCACCTCGCGGAACGACTACGTCTCCAACCAGATCATGTACCTGTCGCTGGCCCGGCGGCTGGGCGTGGAGATGGTGCGGGCGGAAGACCTGCCGGAAGGGGGCGTGGATCCCGCGTCGCTGCGTGCGTTGATCCAGCGCCGCCGGCCCCGGTTGGTGGCCGTGACCCACGTGCCCACCAACTCGGGGTTGGTACAGCCGGTGGAGGCGGTCGGCGAGATCTGCGAGGCCGCCGGCGTGCCGTATCTGATCGATGCCTGCCAGTCCGTGGGCCAGATCCCGCTGGATGTGGGGCGGCTGAAATGCGACTTCCTGTCGGCCACGGCGCGGAAGTTCCTCCGGGGTCCCCGGGGCGTGGGGTTTCTGTATGTGTCCGACCGGATGCTGGCCACCGGGGCGCAGCCGCTGCTGGTGGACATGCGCGGGGCCGAGTGGACCGCCGCCGACGAGTACACGCTGGTGGATGGCGCCAGGCGCTTCGAGAACTGGGAATTCGCCTACGCGCAGCACCTGGGGCTGGGGGAGGCGGCGGGTTACGCGCTGCGGGTGGACGTGGCCGAGGGAGGGCGTCGCGCGTCGGAGCTGGCGGCCCATGCGCGTGAACGGTTGGGTGGGGCAGACGGCGTGCGGGTGCTGGATCGGGGTCCGTCGCTCTGCGCCATCGTGACCGCCGAAGTGGCGAAATGCGATGCGCGCGCCGTAGTCGCGATGCTGCGGGGGCGGGGGATCAACACCAGCGCCAGCTTACGCGGGTATGCCCTCCTGGACATGGACGCCAAGCAGGCGGCGTCCGCCGTCCGCCTCTCGCCCCACTACTACAACACGCAGAAAGAAGTGGACGCGGCCGTGGATGCGATCGCGGAGATCGCGCGGTCGGGATGCGCGGGCTAGGCCTGTCAGGCGGGCCAGGCCCGGAGCCCGGGGAGCGTGTCGGGCGGCAGGCCGCGCTCGGTCACCCGGAGCAATTGCCCCAGATGCGAACGGTCTTCGACCAGGCGATCCACCTCGTGCAGGGCCTGTCGGAGCCGATCGATGGCGGCGAGGATGGTTTCCCGCTCTACCGGATCGCCGGCGCGTTCGCTTTCGACCAGGGCGGTTTCCAAGACTTGAATGGCGTTGCGAATGTGACCGCCGGCGGATTCCCGGCGGCTCACGGGCCGGCGCCGGTCGGCGCCACGGCGGCGGTTCGCGTCGACCCCCACCAACTGGAGCCGGCGCTCGCCGAGGCGGCGGTCGGCCGGCCCGCGGCGCTCGCCGGTGGGCCAGGGCTCGACGTTCGGTTGTGCGGAGGTCTGGGACATCGTCGTCACCGGAGAGACGCAACAAGGTGTATAGGCGACCAAGGTTCGTCAATCATGCTTCCCCGGCTCATGACGGCTGGATTATGAAGACGACGACGAGGGCCAGGCAGGGTTGAGAAAGTCTCGGGGCCCGGCGAAGTTACAGGCCCTCACGGCGCCGTAGCCAAGTGGTAAGGCAGAGGTCTGCAAAACCTCTATTCGGCGGTTCGAATCCGCCCGGCGCCTCTGCCCCGCGTCCCTAGCCGGGCTGCTGTCGTCGCTCGCGCTCAACATGGTGGTGCTGCCGGCGCTGTACTGGCTGTTCGGAGAGCGGGAGGTCCGGATTGGTGTCGGCGACGAAGCCGCGCTGGCGGACCTCGCGGCATGACGGTCGCCTCGAAGGAGCTTCAAACGGGGCCCGTTGACCACCGCTGAAGCGGGGTTCCAGCCGCTGGCCGCACCGCTCTACGCGGCGGCGGCCGCGCGGTCGTTTACCAGCGCGCTCACCGGCGTGCTTCTCGGGCTCTACCTGGCCGAGATGGGCTCCGGCGCCGCCGAACTGGGTGTTATCGTGGGCGCCGGGCTGGCCGGGATGGCGCTGGGCACGACGTGGGTGGCCTGGCACGGCGATCGGGTCGGACGGTGGCCTACCCTGATCGCCGCGACGGTGCTCTCGGGCCTCGGACTCGTCGGCCTGGCGGCCTTTGAAGCGGGGCCGCTGCTCCCCGCCATCGCGTTCGCCGGCATGCTCAATGGCATGGGGCGCGATCGCGGCCCGGCGCAAACACTGGAGCAGAGCATCTTGGCGGACGCGGTGCCCGGGGCGAACCGCACGGCGGTCTTCGCTCGCTATGCGCTGGCGCAGGATGTCGCCGGCGCGTTGGGGTCGTTGGCCGCCGGGGCACCCAAGCTGCTGGAAGCCTTGTGGTCGCTCGGGCCGGCGAGCGCCTACCGGTGGACGTTCGCGGGGGCCGCGGCGGTGGCCCTGCTCCCCGTGGCGATCTACGCTCGTTTGGCCGTTCCGGAGCAAGGCCCCGCAGGGGTCACGCACGCGTCCGGGCGGTTCGCGCCGCTCTCTCCCGGGGCGCGCCGCCGAGTAGGCGGGCTCAGCGCGCTGTTTGCGCTCGACAGCCTAGGGGGCGGCCTCCTGGCCGGGTCAATCGTCAGTTACTGGTTCTTCCGCCGGTTCAACGTGGCGGGGGACGTTCTCGGGCCGGTTTTCTTTGCCGCCCGTGCCCTCAACGCGCTGTCGTACCTCGCTGCTGACGGGTTGGCTCGGCGTATCGGGCTGGTGCGGACCATGGTCTTCACGCACCTGCCGTCGAGCGCGCTGCTCATCGTTCTGCCGCTGGTACCGAGCGCGCCGTGGGCGATCTTGCTGTTCCTGGCGCGGGAAGCCCTGGTGCAGATGGACGTGCCGACGCGACAGTCGTATGTCGCGGCCGTGACCTCACCCGGCGAGCGGACCTTCGCGTTGGGCGTGACGGGAGTGGTGAGGAATGCCGGGTGGGCGCTCGGGGCACCGCTGGCCGGGCTGCTCATGCGCATTGCAGGCCTCGGCGCGCCGTTGGTGGCGGGGGCGGCGCTGAAGATGGCCTATGACGTCGCGCTCTATTACTCGTTTCGCGGTATCCAGCTGCGGGAAGAACAGCACTAACTATCGTGAGACTAGTGCCGTTCCAACTTGTTGCGCCGGAATGGTCCGGCGAAGCGCGCCCATGCCCATGTGGCAGCCGTTTCCGTTCGCCATGCTAGGCCCGACTAGTTGGAACGGCACTAGGCGTCTGGCCGTTA
>JACPAP010000213.1 GCA_016180765.1 Gemmatimonadota bacterium | reverse complement strand
ACCGTTGGCGACGTAGAGGAACAACACGCGCTCGGTGTAGTCCGGTCCCTGTCCCGGAGCGGGGATGTGGGCGTGCATCTCGGCGAGCCCCGGGATCAGGTACTTGCCGCGGGCCTCGATCCGGGTGGCCGCCGCGGGAACCGTGGTGGTAGCGGCGGGGCCGATGGCGGTGATGCGGCCGTGTTCTACCACGGTGGTCTGGTCCGCCAGCACCCGCTCGCGGTCCATGGGGATGACGGTGACGCCGACGAAGGCCGTGGCCTCCTGGGCGCGGGCGGGTGGGGCCCTGAGGCTCAGGGCCGCGAGCGCGGCGGCTGCGCTCAGCGCGCCGGCCACGACAGGGGCGGTGGGGAATCGGTGCATGGCTGTGGGACCTGTGGTTGAGGAAGCAGATTCTAAAGCCTCGGAAGGCTGAGAACCAGGAGAGCGGAGGCCTCGCTCCGATCATCTAGCGGGAAGACGACCCGGTCCACAGCTTAGAGCGGTGTCTCCGGAGCACTAATGGATCTCGCCGACCGTCTTCGCGAGGCGGTGGCTGACCGGTACGCAGTTGAGCGCGAGCTGGGCCGCGGCGGGATGGCCGTGGTGTATCTGGCGCGCGATCTCCGCCACCAGCGCCGGGTTGCCATCAAGGTGCTGCGCCCGGAGCTCACCGTGACCCTGGTGGCCGACCGGTTTCTCCGCGAAATCCAGATTGCCGCGCAGCTGCAGCACCCGCTGATCGTGCCGCTCCACGATTCGGGCGGGACCGACGAGCTCCTCTGGTACGTCATGCCGTTCATCGAGGGCGAGACGCTGCGCGAGCGGCTCCGGCGCGAGAAGCAGCTTCCGCTGGAGGACGCGCTGCGGGTTACCCGGGACGCGGCGGCAGCGCTCCAGTGTGCGCACCAGCACGGGTTCGTCCATCGCGACATCAAGCCGGAGAACATCCTCTTGTCGGGGGGGCACGCGCTGCTGGCGGACTTTGGCATCGCGCGGGCGCTCACCCGCGCGGTCGGGGAAGGCACCAGCTCGGGGGTGGCGATCGGGACGCCGGCGTACATGAGCCCGGAGCAGGCGGCTGGTGGGACGGTGATCGACGCCCGCAGCGACGTCTATTCGCTGGGCTGCGTGGTCTACGAAATGCTCGCCGGCGAGCCGCCGTTCACCGGACCCACGCCGCAGGCGGTGATCGCGCGGCACCTGAGTGAACACGTACCGTCGCTGACCGTCGTGCGGACCGGCCTGTCGGGCGCGGTGCAAGGCGTGGTGGAGAGGGCGCTGGCCAAGGTTCCTGCCGACCGGTTTGGGGCCGCTCAGGCGTTCTGCCTGGCTCTGGAAGAAGCCGTGGTGTCAGAGCCAGGTTCGGCTCCCCGTCGCCGGTGGCGCCCCAAGCGAAAGGCCCTGCTGGGCGGCGCTGCGGTGTTGCTCTTCGGTGCCCTGGTCTGGCGCGCCGTGGTGTTCCCTCCCCGTTCCCTCGATCCCGCGCGGGTGATCGTCTACCCGCTGGCGTCGCGCTCGGAGTCCGAGCGCGCGGCGCGCTTCGGCGAGGACGTCGCCACCGCGGTGTTTACGGCCCTGAACTTCACCGAGTACCTAAAAGCCGCAGACGGATGGCGCCTGTTGGACGCGAGCCAGCGCGAGGACCCGCGCTGGCTCACCGAGCGAGATGTCCGGCGGGTCAGCGCTCGGGCGCAGGCCGGGTTCGCGGTGGACGGCTCGATCCTGGTTTCCGATTCGGCGCGCGGAGTCATCCGGCTGCATGACGTCGCCGGGGATTCCAGCATCCAGATCCCGGTTTCCCTCGCGGCCAACGCGGACGCCTGGACCGTGGGCCTGCATGCCGCGATCGCGTTGCTGCCCAGGCTGATTCCGGCGGGACAGCCGGTGGATCTACACTCGCTCAGCGAGCGTAGCCCGGCCGCCGTCGCGTGGTTCCTCCGGGGCGAGCAGGCCTATCGGCGGGCCCGGTTCCGGGAGGCTCTGGAGTACTACCGTGGCGCCGTGACGGCCGACCCCGCGTTCGCGCTGGCCGCGCTCCGCGGAGCCCAGGCCGCCAGTTGGAATCTCCGCGACGCCGATGCCCTGGAGTTGATCCGAACGGCTCTCGCGCACCAGGCGCTGCTCTTCCCTCGGGACCGAGACGTCGCCCGCGGATTCGAGGCGTATCTGTTGGGGCGGGCGGAGCCGGCGGTGCGGTACTTCCAGCAGGCCCTCGCTCTCGACCGGCGGCGCCCCGAGGTCTGGATGGCTCTGGGCGAAGTGTACACCCACCTGTTGCCGGACGCCGGTCAGCTCGACTCGCTGGCGGAGACGGCGTTCAAAGAGGCGCGACAGCTCGATTCGACGTTTGCACCGGTGCTGTATCACCTGATCGAGATCGCGCTGAGGCAAGGGGATGTGGTCGAAGCGACCCGTCTGATGCGCCAGTTCCGGGAAACCGGGCCCGACTCGGCGGAGCGCGTCCCGTTGGAGATCATGCTGACGTGTGTGCGGGAGTCGCCCGACAAGGTTGACTGGCGCGGCCTGGCGCGGAGCGTGCCCCAGCGGGTGGTGGAAGCGGGGCGGTCCCTGGCGGTGGCCGGGTTGTACCAGCCCCGCTGCGCCGAGGCGGCATGGCGGGCGATTCTGGCGCACGACACTGCGACCGGCATGGACGGCCAGGCCCGGCGCTGGGGTGCGCTTTCCGGGCTGCAGGCGCTCCTGGTGGCGGAGGGGCGGACCGACGCGCTCACGGAGCTGCTCCGGCAGGACCGGGAGTTCGGGCCCGACCGAATAGCTCGTCTGTACATCCTGAGCGCCCTGGCCGGCGCACCGGTTGAGGACCAGGCGGACCAGGGCGCCGCCGAGCTGCGGCGGGTGTATGAGGCGGATCTCCGTGGCACGCGCAGCGCCACCAGCGTCCCCCTATGGTACCTGGGTCTCTGGGAGGCCCATCGCGGGCGCTCGGCTGAGGCCGGAGTGATAGCCGACTCGCTGGCGGCGTGGGCGGCCCGGAGAAGTGCGCGGCGTGAGGCGCTGATGGCGAAGTCGGTGGCCGCGCGGGCGCTGCTTGCCGGCGGGGACTCCACCACGGCCCTGAAGCTCCTGCTCGCGCTGGTGCCCGACACGGTCCGCGGTGGACTGCAATGGTCCCCCTGGGAATCGCTGGGCGGCGAACGCCTGTTGCTCGCGCGGCTGCGGTTCGCCAGAGGCGAGTTCGCCGAGGGCTATCGCGTGGCCGCCGGCTTCGATGGCCCGCCCGTCCCCCACGTGATGTACCTGGCGGCCAGTCTGGTGTTGCGAATGAGCGCCGCGGAGCGGCTGGCGGATCGCCGGGCGGCAGACGCCATGCAGCGGCGGCTGCTGGCGCTGGGCCGGCAGGACCTCGTGAAGGGGCAGTGAACCGATCAGCGTCATAGGAGGCGCACATGGCAATGGCGGACCAAGGAAGACCCCAGCACCGTGTCAAGCCGCGCTGGAAGCTCTGTGACAAGCAGGGTAAGGTGAACTGCGATGATCTGAGGACGTGGTTGCAGGACATGGTGGCTTGGGGGGAGCGGGTGCGGGCGGACATCATCAAGCTCGAACAACACACCCAGCATCCGCCCGGGGACCCCGGCTCCCCGCCTCCCCCGCCGGAGTGACTGGTCGTCGACGCGGCGCGGCCAACCGCGGCGTTCAATGGGTCGAGTAAAACGCGCCGGTCCCGCCTGCCCCCCGGCGCGACGGTAGGCGGGACCGCTGGTGGGAAGACTCCCGGGCCGGCTCGGGACGGCGAGCGTTTACATCCCCGGCGGAATGCCTCGCTTGTACCGGACGTAGACCCACGACATCGGGATGATCAGCACGCCGGCCGCGATGATCGTCAGCGCGATCAGGATCGCCGCGAACATCTGCGACTGCTGCGAGCGATGCGCGGCGCGGAACAGAGCGGAGTCCTGGCGCGCGGTCAGGACCATCATGGCCTCCCGGCCGCGGAGCCCCAGGTCCAGCCCCGCTTCCATGGGCCGCTCGGCGCTCCAGCTCTCCAGGTCCGACACAATCTCGCCCACCAGCGCCCGATCCACCGAATCGGTGAGCACCTCCCGCAACCCGAACAACTGTGCGTGCAGCGCCGAGGCCAGGCTGTCCCGCAAACGCACTTGATCCGGGAACTGCACGCCCTGCGCCGACGTGGCCATCTGGCGCCACACCTCCAGCCCGGCGTTGTAGCGGTGGAGCGTCCGCATAGTCTCGCCGCCCTCGCGGATCGCCGCGCTGGCACGCCCCAGCAGCACCGTGTGCACGATGCCCACGAGCAAGGCCGCGATCAGCGCCACCGCCGCGATGGT
>JACPAP010000212.1 GCA_016180765.1 Gemmatimonadota bacterium | reverse complement strand
GTGCGAGCTTGTGAAGCCGACGATTGCAGTCTTGGGTGGAGACGGAATCGGTCCCGAGGTGACGGAGGCGGCGCTTTCGGTGCTCGGTGCGTGCTTGCGTTTCCGCGCCGAGGAGGGATTGATCGGCGGCGCGGCTATCGACGCCACGGGTGATCCCCTGCCGGACTCCACGCTTACCCTGTGCCGTAAGAGCCGCGCCGTGTTCCTGGGCGCGGTGGGCGGGCCCAAATGGGAGGGGGAGCCACGACCGGAGGCGGGGCTGCTGCGGCTGCGGCAGGCGCTGGGCTTGCGGGTGAACCTGCGCCGGGCGCGGTACCTGGGGCTTCCCACGCCGCTGGACCCCCGGTTGGCGAGCCGGGCCGACATCCTCGTGGTTCGCGATCTTCTGGGCGGGGTGTATTTCGGCGAGCCGAGGGGGTCAACCGAGCGTCAGGCGTTCAACACCTGGCGGCAGTCCGCCGAGCAGGTGGAGGCGGTGGCCCACGAGGCGTTCCGCCAGGCCCGTGCTCGGCGGCGGCGGGTCACGTCGGTGGACAAGGCCAACGTGCTCGAGGCGTCGCGGCTGTGGCGCAGCGTGGTGCGCGATGTGGCGCGCCAGTATAAGGACGTGGAGCTGGAGCACCGCTACGTAGACGCGGTGAGCTTCGAGCTGCTCCAGGCCCCGCAGCGCTTCGACGTGATCGTGGCGGACAATCTCTTCGGGGATATTCTGAGCGACGAGATCGCGGCGGTTGCCGGCTCGATCGGGCTGCTGCCGTCCGCCTCGCTCGGCGACGGGCCGCCGCTGTTCGAGCCGGTCCACGGTGCCGCCCCGGACATCGCGGGCCGGGGGATCGCCAACCCGACCGGCGCCATCCTGTCGGTCGGGCTGTTGCTGAAGCACGCGCTGAACCGCCCGGACCTGGCGCGTCGCGTGGAAGTCGCCGTGACCCGCGCGCTCCAGGAGGCGCCGACGCCCGACGTCGGCGGCAGCGCCACCACGGCGGACTTCACCGCGGAGGTCCTGCACGCGCTGTCGGCGCCGGCGCCGGCCTACCACGGCGTGGACGAGTCGGAAGCGTCGTATGGGTGGGGGGTGTAGCACTGGCCGTTCTGAGCCTGCCTACGCCCGCTCGACCCCCGGGCGGCCGTGCACCAGCCGCCAGCGCGTGGGCGTCTCCGCGGGCGCGTCGGGGCGTGATACGAACGGCACGGTCCGGTATTCAGCGCGCCATTCGCTCTCGGTAACCTCGCAGCGGACGTATCCGCGCCGCGCGTTGTGCCATTGGACGTGCGGATTCTCGCCGCGCGCCCGCGCGAACTGGGGCCACTGGTCGGCCCCGTCGCCTCCCGAGGAGATGGACGTGCCCACGAATTCGGTGGCGACCACGGGGCGGTCCGGCCGGTCGAACCCCTGGCGCAGGTCGTTCACCCAGTGGGAGTGGATGTCTCCGGTCAGCGCCACGGTTCGGCCCGGCGCCCGCTCGGCAACGGTTGCAAGCAGCCGGTCGCGAGCCGCCGGGTAGCCGGACCACTGGTCCATGGCGAGTTCCAGCGGCTCTCCCGGTTCCGAGTCGAAGGGCGCGATCATGACCTGCTGGGCGAGCACCTGCCAGCGGGCCCGCGAGGCAGTGAGCCCATCAGCGAGCCAGCGCTCCTGGGCGGCACCGAGGAGTGATCGCCGCGGGTCCGCCCAGTCGCTGCAGGGAACCTGCCGGATGCCGTCGCCGCACGCCTGATCGTCACGGTATTGCCGGGTGTCGAGCACCCAGAAGCGCGCCAGCGCGCCCCACGCGAGGGAGCGGCGGATGGTGAGGTCCGCCCATGAGGTGACGCGCGGCACCCGCACCGGCTGATGCTCCCACCACGCCTGATAGGCCGCCGCTCGCCGCTGCCGCATCTACTCTTCCGACTCCATCAGGTTTTCGCCCACCAGTCCCGCGTAGTTGTTGTCCACCTCGTGATCGTCCCAGGTGACGATCCAGGGGCAGTGCTGGTGCGCAGCGCGGAGCAGCGGGTCCGACTTGTACTGGGCGTAGCGCTGCCGGTAGTCGTCCAAAGTTCGGACCTCGGTCGTCGCGTGCTGTCGCACGCGTCCCGGCGCCGGGCCGTATTCGTAGATGTAATCGCCGAGGTGGGCGACCAGGTCCAGCTCTTCCCGCGCCAGGTGCTGGTACGCGGTGTAGAGTCCCTGCTCGTAGTGCTGGCAGGACGCGAACGCGAACCGGAGCGGGGACGTGGCGCCCTCGGCCGGCGCCGTGCGTATCCTCCCGACCGGACTGGTCGCGTCGCCGGTGGCGAAGCGGTAGAAGTACCAGCGGTCGGGCGCCAGCCCGTCTACGTCCACGTGCACCGAGTAGCCCAGCTCGGGTGCCGCGGTGACCCGGCCCCGTTGGGTCACCTGGGCGAATGGGTCGTCTTCGGCCACGATCCACTCCACCACCGTGCGCTGGCCGTCCATGCCGCCGTCGGGCTCGAGCGGGCGGGGCGCCAGCCGGGTCCAGAGCATCCCGCCGGTGGCCGTCGGGTCGCCGGAGGCCACGCCCAGCTGGAACGGGTCATCCACCAGCCGCGGCCGCGTGGTGACGCGCCACGCGCTTGGAACCCCGGCGCACAACGCCGAGTAGCGCACCAGATCTGTGAGGAACCGGCGGCGAGTGGTCATGCTCCCGTCACGCCGGCGGCGGGGTCGAAGGTTCTTTGCGCGTCGAGATGCTAAACGGCAGGTAGCTGGGGCACCGGGCGGCGGCGCTGGTGACGAGGAAGGCCAGCGCGACGATGCCCAGGATGATCGCCAGCGTACCGCTGATCTGGCCCATGAGGTACAGCACCACGATGGCGAGGGCGATAACCGTGCGGATCACGCGGTCCGCGGTACCCATGTTCTTTTTCATCGAGGCTCCCTGCGAAGGTGTTAACGATTGATCACAATGCCAACAGGCCCTTCCCCAGGACCACCAGGGCCGCGATCACGCCCAGGCACAAGAGACATGCCAGCACGAGCTTCACGGCCTTGGACGCCATCGCGGCTCAAGTCGATGACGAAACGGTCAGCTTGTAGCCGTCCGGGTCCACCAGGTTGAACGTCCGCGCGCCCCACGGTTGGTCGGTGGGCTCGGAGGCGAGCTTGCCGCCGCGCGCCTTGATCGCCGCCGCGATCCCATCGATATCCTGCCCGGTGGTGAGATACAGCCGGAAGCCCTCGCCTTTCACCCGATCTCGTCCCTTGGCCCAGTCGTCTTGTGACAGGTTGAGGTAGACCTTGCCGGCCTTGAGCGATACGCCCGCCACCTTCCCTTCATGCTCCCAGGTGTCATCCACCATGAAGCCCAGGACGTCGCGGTACCACGCGATGCTGGCCTGGAGGTCGGTGACGGTCAGGCTGGGCGAGATGTCCCGGAGCCTCAATGTTTCGGGCTGCTGGCGCTGCTGCTTGGGAGACTTCTGGGGTTTCGTCGCCATAGGATCTCCTTCGCTCGTGTCCGGCGGAAGATACACGCGACCGGCAGCGGCAGAAGCCGCCTACCGACTGGCGCGTCCGCCCTCCAGGAGGTCACGGATCTTGCACATCGTGTTCCAGTTGCGGGTGGTGGCGCTCACGTCGAAGTGTTTCTCGACCAGGCCATTGATATCCACGGACGACGGCCCCAGCCGCCGATACAGGCTCAGGGCGAATCTCCCGGACACGCCCACGATGCTCACCTGCCATCGGCTCCCAGACGGCCCGGCCAGCGGCAGGGGAGGGGCCTTGGGCAGACGCCTCGACATCACGCTGACGAAGCGGCGCACGTCCTTGTCGGCGGACTCGTTCGGGAAGGGGTGTCTCGACACCAGGTCCACTACGTCGCGTCCGGGGCAAATCATCAGCTCGGCCGGGACCGGCAGTCGCCGCCGGACTTCGGTGCGCAGCGCCTGCTGGGACACGGTGCCCGGAACCACGAAGGTGCCGGCGGCCCCGAGGTTCATCACGCCAAGGTGGGCCAGCTGCTTGGCCAAGAGGCTGGGCCGGAAGACCTGGTGGCCTCCGACATTGACGGCTCGCAGGAACAGGACCAGGGACATCGTGCCTCCGACGGATGGGGAGATTGCCCTCACGTGTGGCGCCGCGCCAGCTCGCTGGCATAGCGGCGGCCCAGCTGGTCCGCGTGCGCGGCGGCCCACTGGGTGAGGCGGGTTTCGCCGGCCGGCGGCGCATCCACGAACAACAGGCCGTCCATGAGGCCGCGAATCTCGTCTCTGGTAATGACTACGTCGCCCAGCAGGGAACCCAGCATCACGCCGACGCCATAAGCCGGCGCCGGCGGCACCGAAATCAGCGGCCGCGGGCGC
>JACPAP010000211.1 GCA_016180765.1 Gemmatimonadota bacterium | reverse complement strand
CTTGGCAAAGGCGAGCGAGGTCTCGGCGGGATTGCCGATGAGATTTAACAGGTAATGATCCTTCATGCGCTCGGCGCCGACCCCGTTGGTGGGATGAACAAAGACGAGCGCCTCGAGCGCCTGGGCCGCCTCCCAGAAGGGGTCGAAGCCGGGATCATCGAAGTAGCGTCCGCCGATATTGGAGCCGAGCTGCACGCCGCGCAGCCCGAGCTTTTTCATCGCCCGCTCCAGCTCCCCGGCCGCCTTGCGCGCGTCCTGCATGGGCACCGTGGCCATGGCGACGAAACGTCGGGGCTCCCTTTTCACCGCCGCGGCGAACTCGTCGTTCATCCAACGGGCGAACTCCAGCCCCGCTTCGGGCTCCATCCAGTAAAAGAGAAAAGAGTTCTGCACCGACAGCGCCTGCATCTCCACGCCCGCGCGCTGCATGATGCGCCAGCGCAGATCCAGGTCGTGAAACTCGTCGCGAAACGGGCCGAAGACGCGCTTGCCGATGCGCCAGCGCAGATCCAGGTCGTGAAACTCGTCGCGAAACGGGCCGAAGACGCGCTTGCCGTCGCGATGGAGCAGCTCGCGCCCGGTCTCGTCCTGCGAGATCTCCAGCTTGTAGCGCTTGCCGATCTCCTTGGCGACCTTCAGGCTCTCGCGCGGAAGGTAATGCGCGTGAATATCAACTTTCATGGTTGGCTACGGTTTCAAAAGCGAGACTCATCACCTATAGGAGAGGGGGCAAATATTGTCAAGCAATGGGTTCGCTCGGGACCTGACTCGCTTCCCAAAAGCAATAGTGCAGTGGTTAATCCGAAACTCCACGTCTGGTGCTTTCGGGTCGCTCCGCCAGGCCCCTCGCTCATGGACGGAGCCGCCGTATCACCCTCTCTCTTCCTTCACCCAGGGCAGCGCCGCGACGGCGGCAAATACCGCGGCGGCGAGCCCCATCCAGGTGACGGACGGGCTGCCGCTCCGTGGCAAGCGGGTGCTGGTGGTGGAAGACGGGCCCACGCTGACCCACGGTGGGATGCCGTTCGGCGCGGGCTGGATCGCGGCCCGGCGCGAAGGCGCGGCCCAGATCGTGGATCCGCGGCCGTACGCCGTCGGGTCCATTCGGGAGATCTATGAGTCGTATCCGCAGACGGGGCCGGTACTGCCGGCGATGGGCTACAGCGCGGCGCAGGTGGCCGAGCTGGCGGAGACCATTCGGCGGGTACCGGCGGACGTGGTGGTGGTGGCCTCTCCCATCGACCTGCGCCGGCTGGTGGCGCTGGACCAGCCGGCGGTGCGGGTGACCTACGAGCTGCAGGAGGTGGGGGAGCCGACCTTGACCGACGTGCTGGCCCGGCACGGTCTGCTCGGCGTGCGGCCCCGTGCAGTCGCCGCCCGGTGAGCGAGCCGAGGCACGTGACCCGAGCTGGCCTCGACTAGTGCCGTTCCAACTTGTTGGGGCTAATGTCCGCACTGGGCGAACCCTTGGGCGAACCAAGTTGGAACGGCACTAGCCACCGAGCTTCGATAACTCCGGCGTTGAACGCGATCTCTTCATCTTCGGCGAGGCGCTTCGAGACCAGTACCTCCATGCCGTAGAGATTGCCGAACGGCGGCATGGCGCCGAGTTCGCAGTCCGGAAACAGGTCCCGGGAGGAGCGGGATCGCGGGCGCGGAGGTCAGTGAGTGCCGGCGACCAGCGAGATCAGGATGGAGGCGGCGATCAGCACGATGATGATCCACTCCAGCGTCTCCATCCGGCGTGCCGCGGCCCGGTCGGTCAACTTGGCGTAGATGCTTTCCAGGGTGTCCAGCTTGCGCGTGATCGCCGCGTCCCAATCGTCGATCCGGAACCGGCGGGAAACCAACCGGTACACCCGGGCGAGGTACTGCTCACCCATCAGTTTGAGCGCGTTGGTCACCTGCTCGAACAGAATCGCGCTGTCCAGCTGCAGTTGGGCGAGCTGCTCCGAGGCGGGCCCGTGGGGCGGCAGCAGGCGGAGCCGCCGCGACCGCAGAACCACCCCGTAGGCGCGCTCCAAGGCCTCGTCGAGCTGGGCGTCCAGGAAGCGCATCTCCAGCAGCTGGGTATTGGCGAACTCCAGCACGGCCCGCACGTCGTCTCCTTCCGGGTCGAAGATCAACGCGCCGTCGGTGTCGATGAAGGTGGCGTCGCTGGGCCCGAAGGAGAGTCTCGAGGAGATCGCGTCGGCTACCTCTTGCTGGGACAAGCTGGCCGGAGCAGCCCGCAGGGTCTGGGCCACCAGGCCGGCGTGCTCGGTCCACAGCGGGGCGGCGTCGCAGGCTTCGCGGAACCCCTCGATCTGGAAGACGCTGTAGTCTTCCACGAACTCGGCGATGCGGGGGCGGGTTGCTGCATCGCCCAACATCTTCAACAGGCGCTCCACGTGGGCCCGAGAGTCCGCCAGGAGCGCCTCGTTGCCCCACAGGTCGGCGGAGAGCCGGGGCAGGGCGGCGAGCGGGCCTTCAATGGGGATCGCGTAGCTCGCGGACACCGCGCCGAAGTCGTACAGCACCACCTCCACGCCCGGAGCGGTACCATGGGATCCGACGGCGACCGGGACGCCCTCCTGAGTCACCCGCAGCGGCGGCGGCCGGTACTCGAAGAACGCCGGCGCTCGGCGCTTCGCTTTGATCGTCTGACGCTCCTTGGCGGCCAGCACGCGGCGCTCGGCGGCGTCGAGGTCGATCGCGTAGGCCGCGTCGTACGCGAACAGGGGATAGCAGGTGCCGCGGGCAATGGTCAGGTCGGCCATGACCATGTACCATGTAACACTCCCAATCGGCGGGCGCCATGTCCAGAAATGCGGGTGGAGTTGTCGCCTTACTGCTCGTGGTGGTGGGGGCGCCGGCGGCGGACGCGCAGCAAGGCATACCCTTCAGTCAGCACGGGACCGTCTCCCAACGGGTGGGATACACGGACATCGCCATCTCGTACAACCGCCCGGTGGCCCGCGGCCGAACCCTGTTCGGCGGCGTGGTGCGCTGGGGCCGGATCTGGAATCCGGGGGCCGACTCGGCCACCACCATCGAGTTGAGCCGGGACGTGGAGATCGAGGGGCAGCCGCTGGCGGCGGGCAGCTATACCCTGTGGATGATGCCCCAACCGGCTCCCGAGCCGTGGACCGTGATCTTCAGCAAGGCGGTCCACGTGTTCCACACCCCATACCCCGGGGAGCGGCACGACGCGCTGCGCCTGACCGTGATGCCCGAAGCCGGCGCCCACATGGAGGTGCTGGCGTTCTACCTTCCGGTGGTCGCCCCGGATTCCGCGGTACTGCGCATGCACTGGGGCACGACCATCGTGCCGTTGCGAATCCACGTCCACAACAACTGACACGGGGTTCACCTCCGCGTTCTCTGCGGTGAATACCTCACCCGAGGTCCGGTTGAGCGTGTTAGCCGTCCTGTTTGAGGACCCCCGCCGGGTCAATCCGGGTGGCGCGGCGGGCCGGGAGGTAGGTGGCGAGCAGGGCGACCGCGATGAGCAGGGTCGCGAGCCCCGCGTACAGGATGGGATCGAGCGGGCTCACCTGGTACAGCAGGGTCCGCATGAGGCGCGTCAGGCCCGCCGCCGCGAGGCCTCCAATGGCGACGCCTGTGGCGGCCAACCCGAGCCCTAGGCTCGCGATCCAGCCCAACACCTCGCGCGCGTCGGCGCCCAGGGCCATCCGGATGCCGATCTCCCGACTCCGCTGCGCCACCGAGTACGACACCAGACCGAAGATCCCGACCCCCGCGAGGAGCAATGCCACACCGCCGAACGTCGCCAGCAAGACGCTCATCACCCGGCTTCCCGCGAGGTCCCCGTCCACGTAGTCGGCCAGCGGCCGCACGGCCACCAGCGGCACGTCCGGATCCAGGGCCGCCACTTCCCGGCGTAGAGACGAGGCCATCGACGTTGGGTTCACGTCCGTCTTGAGGATGACGTGGAGCGAGGTGCCCGAGACCCGCAAGGTCTGATGGAGCGGCACGTACACCTGGATGCGCGACGGATTGATCAGCTCGTAATGGCGGACGTTCTTCACGACGCCCACCACGGTGCGGTACACCGGCGTCTGGTTGGGGTCGTGGGTCGAGCCCTCGACCACCTCCCATGTGACCCGCTTCCCGATGGGATCTTCACCGGGCCAAAACTTGTTGGCCATGGTCTCGTCAATGATGGCCACCGGAGGCGCTCCGTCCCGGTCGGAGTCGGTGAAACCGCGTCCTTTGAGCAACGGAATGCCCATCGCCCGGAAGTAGTCCACGGACACGATGTCGTAGAGCACCGACTCGCGGCGCATGGGGTCGAACGGGACGTTGTCCGGCAGGATCCCCATTTCCCAGGAGCGGTTGGAGAGAGGAAGCAAGAGGGACAGGGCGGCCGTCCTGACCCCGGGCAAGGCCGCGGCCCGCGGCAACAACTCATCGAAGAAGCCCAGCCAGCTCTCCTTAGTGGGGTAGCGCGCATCCGGAAGGCCGGTTCTGGCGGTGAGCACGTTCTCGGCGTCAAACCCCTTGTCCGTGTGTCGCAGGTTCTGGAGGCTCTTGAGCATCAGGCCCGCGCCGATCAACAAGACCAGCGAGAGCGCCACTTCGGTCACCACCAGGGCGGATCGCCAACGCTGCCTGCCGCTCGCGCCGCGGGTGCCTTCGCGCAGCTCGGGCGCCAGTTCCAGTCGGCCGGCCCGCAGTGCCGGCAGCGTGCCGAAGAGCAGCCCCGCCACGGTGGTCACGGCCACGGTGAACAGCAGTACGCCGCCGTCCACGGCGACCCGGTCGCGGAGAAGCTGACGTTGGCCACCGCGATGAGCAGTACGAAGCCCACCGCGGCCATGAGGACCCAGGCCTGGCGCTTGAGGTCGCGCACGTAGAAGTCCGAGAGGGGACGCAGCTCGGGGGGCGCGATGGCTTGGCCTTCCCCCGCTTCGATGTTGCTCGTGATGCGGTCCAGGTGCCGCTGCGCCAACTCCGGCGTCATTCCGGGCGCCAGGCGCGCAAGGGCGCGGGTACCGAAGGAGCTCCCGCGATCCTCCCACGGGAGGCCGGGGATCGAGCCCATGGGCACGTATGCTTCAACTGCTGCGGACGGATACCCGGAGCCTTCCGGCAGGACGCCGACCACCACGTACGGGCGCTGATCCAACAGCAGGGTCTGGCCCACGACGTCGGGGTCGCCTCCCAGGTGCTGCCGCCAGAAGCTGTATCCCAGCACCGTGATCGCTTCGGCGCCGGGCTCGGTTTCCGCGGCGCCGAACCCGCGCCCGCGGTACGGCGTCAGGCCGAGGGTTCCAAAGAAATCGCCCAACACGGCTTGTTGAGTCACCACCTGAGCCTGGTCGCGGCCCGTCCACGTCATCCCCCAGCCGGCCGCCGCGGCGTGGCTCTGAAACGCGCTGCTCCGCCCCCAGTTGCGGTAGTTGGGAATCGAGATCGAAATGAGAAAGCCCCGCGTGGAGCGAACGTCGAGCGTGACCAGCTGGTCGGGATTCTTGAAGGGCAGGGGATCCAGGACCAGGGCTTTGAGGACGGCGAAGATGCTGGTGTTCCCCGCAACGGCCAGAGCGATGGTCAGGGCGCCGGCCGTGGTGAAGCCGGGGTGCCGAGCGAGCGAGCGGAGGGCGGAACGCATAAGGCCTCGACGCAGAGTGCCGAGGCCTTAGATAGGCGAACCCCCCGGAAAGGTTGGCGGTTACATCACCTCGCCGGCGGTAAGCCGTTTCACCAACCGGTAGCAGAACTCGAGCCCGTCGTAAAACCAGGTGGCGGCGATCCGCTCGTCCTGGCCGTGGGCCCGGACGTCGTCCGCGTCGCCGAACACGCCGGAGACGCCGTACACCGGGATGCCGGCTTGCCGCAGGTAGAGGCCGTCGGTGGCGCCGGTGCTCATGGTGGGGATCACCGGCACCCCTGGCCACATCTCCTGGGTGGTTTCCTCAATGGAGCGCAGGATTTCCGGGGTGAGGGGTGAAGGCGGGCTGGGCTTGGCGGAGGCGATCGGTGTCACCGCGATCTGCGGATCGGCGACCACGCGCTGGAGCGTGGCCAGCACGTCTTCCGGCGGCTCGCCCGGCAGAATGCGGCAGTTCACGGTGGCGCGGGCCCGCTGGGGCAGCGCGTTTTCCGCGTGCCCGCCTTCGAGCATGGTCGCCACGCAGGTGGTGCGCAGGCGCGAGTTGTAGCCGGGGACGGCCGCGAGCCGCGCCACCGCCGCCGGGTCCGGCGGATCCTTCAGAATCCCGCGCATGGCCGTGCCGACCTCCGCCGTTTCAATCGGTGCGGTCCGCTCGAAGAACGCCCGCGTCACCTCGTTGAGCTTCACCGGGAAGTCGAACGCCGCCACGCGGGACAAGGCGGCGGCCAACTGGTAGATGGCGTTGTCCTTGCGGGGCAGCGAGCTGTGCCCGCCCCGGTTGGCGGCCTCGAGCGTGAAGCTCTGGAACACTTTCTCGCTCGCCTGGACGGCGTTGGACAGGCGCTTCCCGCCCTTGATGACGCCGCCCCCACCTTCGTTCACCGCGAACGCCGCGTCGATCAGGTCGCGGTGGTGCTGCACCAGCCAGTCCACGCCGTTGTGATCACCGCTCTCCTCGTCCGCGGTCAGGGCGAGGATGATGTCGCGGTCGGGCAGGTAGCCTTCCTGCTTCAAGCGGATCAGGTTGGCGGTCCAGATCGCGGCCTCGTCCTTGTCGTCGGTGGTGCCCCGGCCGTAGAACCACCCGTCGCGATCCAGGAAGACGAACGGATCCACGGTCCCGGATCCACGGTCCAGTCGCGCGGATCGGCCTCCACCACGTCGAGGTGCGCCAGCAGGAGAATCGGTTTCTTGCCGGCGGCGCGCCCGCGCAACCGCACCACCAGGTTGCCGCGGTTCGCCACCGGGCCGAGGATGCGGATGTCGGCGTCGCTGAACCCGGCGGTACGGAGCCGGGCCGCCATCTTCTCGGCTGCGACGGTGGTGTTACCGGTCGAGTGGGTGGTGTTGGTTTCGATCAGCTCTTGCAGCAGATCCTGCGCCAGGGCCTGGTACCGCGCCGGGCTCTGATACCGGGCCGGGGCCGGCAATTGCGCCACCGCCGGGGCGGCGAGCGTGGCCAGGAGCGCGGGGAGGAGCCCTCGGGTGTACGCACTGAGCATCCGATCCTCGTCGGTGAACGGGGGTGAAGCCTGAGAGGGGGCGGGAGGCGCCCTCCCTGTGGAGACTATCAGTCTGCGCCCTGCGTCTCCAGGACCGGCTCGCCGGCGACCGGGACCGCCGGCCGCCGGGTGACCCGCCGGCCAAGCCACGCCTGGAACTCGTCGAGATACTTGTAGATCACCGGCGTCACGTACAGGGTGACCAGCTGCGAGACGGACAGCCCGCCCACCACCGCGATCCCCAGGGGCTGCCGCGCCTCGGCGCCCGCCCCGAACCCGACCGCAATGGGCAGGGTAGCCATCAGTGCGCACATGGTGGTCATCATGATCGG
>JACPAP010000210.1 GCA_016180765.1 Gemmatimonadota bacterium | reverse complement strand
GCCCGGTTCGCCGCGGCGCGCGGGTTCGTGGACGCGCTGGTCACCCCGGAGGAGGTGCGTGACCTCCTGGCCTTTGCGCTCCGCGTCACCAGCCACTACCGGGGTCCCCACATCGGGCCGTTCGTGCTCCCGCCACTCGATTGTCGCGTTGAATGACCAGTATCCAACGTCCCCACCCGGCCCCCTATTCACCGCACCAACCTCTTGCCGTGTGGTTGACCCGCGCTTCGAGGCACGGGCTTCTCGCCTGTGCCGTCCTTGGCTGGGCCCTGGCGGGATGGAGTTGTGCCCGCGCTCCAGACCCGTCGCTCGCACCTGACAGGAGCGCCGACGCGCCCGCGACAAGGGGCACTGAGGCCGGCCGCCCGGCGCAACCGGGGAGGCCCGTGGTGACGCCCCAGGTGGCTCGACTGGCCGGCCTGATGCCGCTCCGGAGCACCGGGATCGAGAGCTTCCGGCAGCGGGATCCGGCGGCCGATGGTCGGGGCGTGCTCATCGCCGTGCTGGACGGCGGCATCGACCCCGGGGTCGCCGGAATGCGCACTACCAGCACCGGCGAGCGCAAGCTCCTGGACCTGCGGGATTTCTCCGGCGAAGGGCGCATCGCGCTGAGCCCCGTTCGCCCGGATCGGGCCGATACCATTGCCGTCGAGGGGCACCAGCTGGCGGGCTTTGGGCGGATCGCGCGGCTGGCGGCCGCTCCCTACTTCGGGGGCGTGTTGGGCGAGGCTCGGCTGGGTTCCGGTCCGGCCGCGGACCTGAACGGCGACGGAGATCGCGAGGATGAGTTCCCCATCGTGGTCGCCCGCGCCAGCGACGGTTGGTTCATGGTCACGGATACCGATGGCGATGGGTCGCTGGACGACGAGCGCCCGGTGCACGACTACGCGCTGGGAGCCGAGACCTTCGCCTACGGGTCTCAGCCCATGACGCTGGCGGCCAACCTCGCGGAAGCGTCCGGCCGTCCGGTGCTGGATCTGTTCTTCGACAACTCGAGCCACGGCACCCACGTGGCGGGAATCGCCGCGGGGTATCAGTTGTTCGGCGTTGAAGGATTCGACGGCGTGGCCCCGGGCGCTCAGGTGCTGGGCCTCAAGATCGCCGACAACCGGTGGGGCAAGATCTCGGTCACCGGCAGCATGGTCCGGGCCATGGAGTATGCGGCCGGCGTAGCCGCCCGCCGGAGTATGCCCCTGGTGATCAACCTGAGCTATGGCGTCGGCAACGCGGTCGAGGGCGCCGCGGTCATCGACTCGCTGCTGGATGCCTTTGCCGCGCGCCACCCCGGCGTCCTGGTGGTGGTGAGCGCGGGGAACGATGGGCCGGGCATTTCCACCGTGGGCTTTCCAGCCTCCGCGGACCTGGCGCTGTCGGTGTGCGCGCTGGTACCGGGTGTCTTCGCGCGGGCGCCGGAGCCTGACCTCCCGCCGGCGCCGGACGTGCTGAGCTGGTGGAGCGCGCGCGGCGGGGAGCTGGCGAAGCCGGACCTGTGCGCCCCGGGAGTCGCCTTCTCGACGGTGCCTCCGTGGCGGGTGGGTGAAGAGATCGCCGGCGGCACCAGCCAGGCGGCGCCGCAGGTCGCCGGCATGGCGGCCCTGCTCCAATCGGCCAGCGCCCGCGACGGACGGCGCCTGCGCGCGGTGGACTTGAAGCGCGCGCTCATGGCCACCGCCGTCCCGCTGCCCGGAGTCACCACCCTGGACCAGGGGTTCGGCGTGCCCCACGTCCAGGCGGCCCACCAGTGGCTGCTCGCCAGCCACCAGGCGGGCATCTACGTGGTCCGGGCCCTGCCGGACGGTGGCAATGCGTCGCGGGCGTCCGCCGCCTATCGACGGAACGGCCTGGCCTCGCCATCGGACACGGTCCAACGCTTCCAGGTGTCCACGCTTGGCGGGCAGGCGGCCGCGCGGCTGTTGCTCACCTCGGATGCCGAGTGGCTCAGGACCCCGCCGCAGATCGAGCTGAGCGGACAGCCGGCCGTGGTCTCGCTCACCTACGACCCCGCCCGGCTCTCCCGGCCCGGGCTCTACGTCGGCAACGTCTGGGCCCGCGCCGCCAGCGACACGCTGGCGGGGCGCGTGTTCCGCCTCACCAACACCGTGGTGGTTCCGTACCACCTGGAGCCCCCCTTGACGGTGACGCGCTCGCTGGAGCCCGGCAACATCGATCGGTTTTTCGTGCGGGTGCCGCCCGACGCCGGCGGCCTGCGCGTGAGCCTGGGCGTCAGCTCGGGGCGCAGCGCCATGCTGTCCCTCTTCGAGCCATCCGGGCAGCCGGCGCGCTCGGCCGGAAGCGTGGATGCCACGGCAGGCGACAGCGCCTCCGTGAGCGTGACCGGCGAGGACCTGCTGCCGGGCGTATACGAGGCCGTGGTCGTGGCTCCGCCCGGATCCAGGGTCACGTACCGCTTTACCGCGGTGCTTCCGAGAGTGGCGGTTCGAGCCGTCGGGACCGGGCCCAGCGCGGTGCTGGTGAGCCGGGCCCCGGATTCCGCCCGGGTGGGCGTCACTGCCCGCGTGGCGGGGGCGGCTCGGGAATACCAGATACGGGGCGGGGGTGATCCGGCCTCGCTCCAGATCCCGGTTCCCCCGTGGGCGGACCGCGTAGTGCTGGACGTCTCGTTGCCGGAAGACCTGTGGAATCAGGTCACGGACGTGGGCTTGCTGGTGCGCCAGGCGGCCGGCAGAGAGTTGAACGAGCAGCCGCTGGAATACCGGTTCGCACGACGAACCATAGCGCTGGACTCCACATCGCGCGCGGACCCGCTCACGCTGAGCCTCCTTCCCGCCTTCGCGCGCACGGCGCCAAGGACCGGGTGGCAGGCGACCGTCCGCGTGGCGTTTCTCCGGCAAGAGTCCCTCCCCCTGGAGGTGCTCGGCATGGGACCGGTGGGACAGGTGGTGGTGCCGCCTGGGGGGACGCTGGGCTTGCAATTCTCGCCCGTGCCGCCCGAGGTGGACCTGCCTCCGGAATACGCCCCGCTGGTGGACGTGGTGGCAGAGCCGCCATCGGGGCCGGCCGCCAGCCGCCGGGCCGCCGTGTCACCTTCGACCGGATCGCCGTGACGCCGGTCCGCATTGCCGCCGGTCAAGGATTCTGGGGAGATTGGCTGGAGGCTCCGATCCGGCAGGTCGAGGCCGGACCCATCGACTACCTGATGATGGACTACCTCGCCGAAGTAACCATGTCCATCCTCCAGAAGCAACATTCCCGGGATGCCCGCCTGGGATACGCGCGCGATTTTCCGCCTCTCATGGAGCGGCTGCTGCCCAGGTTGGTGAAGCGTGGTATCCGCGTCATCTCCAACGCGGGCGGGGTGAATCCGCAGGCCTGCGCGGACGCGGTGGTGGCGGCCGCCCGGAAGCTGGGCCTGGCAGGCAAAGTCCGTGTGGGTGTGGTGAGCGGGGACGATCTCCTGCCCCGGCTGGACCATCTGATCGCCCGCGGGCACGCGCTCAAGAACCTGGACTCGGGGCGCCCACTGACCGACGTCCGCCCGCGGGTGGGGAGCGCCAACGCGTACCTGGGCGCCTGGCCCGTGGTGGAGGCCCTGCGGCAAGGGGCGACGATGGTGATCACCGGCCGAGTGACCGACACCGGACTCACGCTGGCGCCCATGATTCACGAGTTCGGCTGGGGAGAAGCCGACTGGGATCGTCTCGCGGCGGGGACGGTGGCGGGGCACATCATCGAGTGCGGAGCCCAATGCTCGGGAGGCAACTGCCTGGTGGACTGGGAGCGCATCCCGGGACTGGAAGATCCCGGCTACCCCATCATCGAGGCCGAGCCCGACGGGAGCTTCACGGTCACCAAGCACCCCGGTACCGGCGGGCGCGTGTCGGTCGCGACCGTCACGGAGCAACTGCTTTACGAGATGGGAGACCCCCAAGCCTACATCACACCCGATTGCATCGCGGACTTCACTACCATTCAACTCCGCCAGCAGGGCAGGGACCGCGTGCGGGTGAACGGGATCAGGGGGGCTCCGGCGACCGGGTCGCTCAAGGTCTCGGTCTCCTACTTCTACGGCTACAAGGCGATTGGGACGCTGGTCTATGTCTGGCCCGACGCCTTTGCCAAAGCCAAGCGGGCCGACCGGATCCTGCGCGGGCGGCTCGAGCGGCTCGGATTGAGGTTCGAGGAGATCCTCACCGAATATGTGGGCGTGGACGCGACCCACGGGCGCCTGGCCGGCCCGTCGCACCCGGACCTGGCGGAGGTGGAGTGGCGGGTGGGGGTGAGGTCGAGGGACTTGGGCGCGGTGGAGCGCTTCACGCGCGAGATCGCGCCGCTGGTCCTCAACGGGCCGCCCAGTGTGACCGGCTTCGCGGGCGGGAGGCCCAAGGT
>JACPAP010000209.1 GCA_016180765.1 Gemmatimonadota bacterium | reverse complement strand
CCGCTCCTGCTTGCCCTCCTCTCTGCAATCCTGGGCCTGGGGGTGGCCATCGTCACTCCCTCGACGACGGCCCTGGTGGCCGACCTGGTCCGGGCGGGGCGGATGGGCTCGGCCATGGGGGTCTTCGGGACCATCTGGGACAGCGGCGAGGCGGCGGGCCCGGTCCTGGCCGGGATCCTGGTGGCCCGGGCCGGGTACGGGGTCGCCTTCGGGGCCATCGCCGCCGGCCTGGGGCTGGTCGCGCTTCTGTTCGCCCTCGCGGTCCCGGACCCAGAGCGGGCCGGGGTCCGGGAGGTCTGATGGGCCGCGATCTCCGCGGGAAGGTCGCGGTCATCACGGGGGCGTCGGCCGGCATCGGGAAGGCCACGGCCGAGGCCTTCGCCCGGGCTGGGTCGCGGGTCGTCCTGGGGGCGCGGCGGCACGACCGCCTGGAACGGGTGGCGGAGGGGATCCGGGCGAGCGGGGGGGAGGCGCTTCCCGTCGTCACGGACGTCGCGGAGGCCGGCCAGGTGGAGGGCCTGGTCGGCCGGGCGGTTGCGGCCTACGGCCGCCTGGACCTGCTGGTGGCCAACGCCGGGATCGGCTACTTCGCGCGGGTGGAGGAGACCCCCCTTGAGGTGGTCGAGCGCCTCTGGCAAGTGAATGTCCTGGGGACCCTCCACGCGATCCGGGCGGCGCTGCCCGTGATGCGGCGGCAGGGCGCGGGGCTCCTCATCGTCGTCTCCTCCGTCTCGGGGAAGCGGGGGAGCCCGGGGAGCGGGCTGTACGCGGCGACCAAGTTCGCCCAGGTGGGCCTCTGCGAGGCCCTGCGGGTGGAGCTGGCCGGGAGCGGGATCGCCGTGAGCGTCGTCTTACCTGTAGGGACGTCCACCGAGTTCTTCGAGGCCGCGGCGGCCCAGGGGGGGTTGCGGGTGGAGCCGATGGGGCCGGTCCAGACGGCGGAGCGGGTGGCGGCGGCCATCGTGCGCTGCGCGAGGCGCCCGCGGCCCGAGGTGCTGGTCTACCCGCCGGCCCGGCTCCTGGTCATCCTCAACGCCCTCGCCCCCCGCCTGGCGGATGCCCTCCTCCTCCGGTTCCGGCGCCGCCTCTTAGGGGACCGGCTCCCGGGTCCTCCCTAACTGTCGCCCCGGCCGGGACCCTGCCGGGGGCGGGCTTCCCTTCTCCCGTACCTGGAGTTGCCCGGGTGGTTCCCCCGCTGTCACGGGGAGCGGCCTGCGTCGACAGGGACCGCTCCTGCCCCGTCGCACCATGCGGTTCGCCAGCGATCCCGCCTCACTCTCCCCGCATCCTCCGGGCCTGCCGGGTGGACAATTCCCGGGGAATGCGGGAGTGTCGGTCCGCGCTTGGCGCAGGTCCCGCTTCACGGCTGCAGGGCCATCCCGTGGGGGTTGGCACCTACGGCGATTTTGCCCGTTACGGTGTGGGTTCGAGGATCAATCACGGAAACCGTGCCGCTGTGACGGTTCGTCACATAGGCCACATTCTCTACAGGGTCCATCAGGATCAGGTCCGGCTTCCTGCCCTGGGGGATGGTCGCCACAAGCCGATCTTCCGCTGTGCTGATGACGGCAATCTTGTTGAGATTCCGGAGGCTCACGTAGAGGTGTTTCCCATCCGGCGTCACGGCCACATCGTGGGTGATGTCCATCAAGGGGATCGTCGCCACGATTTGATGCGTTTTCGTGTCCACTTTGGACACGGTGCGGGGTTCCCCGTTCCCGACATAGAGGTACTTTTCGTCGGGCGACAGGGAAAGGCCCATCGCATAACCGCCGGAATGGATGGTAGCGATCACCCTCCGTGCTTCCGTGTCGATCACCGAGACGTCTCCCGTGGTCTCGTTCGAGACGTAGGCAATCCGTCCGTCTCGGGAGAAGATGGTGTACGCCGGCCAGGTTCCCACTTTAATTTTACCTTCGAGCCTCTTCAGTTCGGCATCAAAGATGAGCACTTCGCTATCCCACCAGTCGAGGACATAGGAGGATTTCCCATCCGGGGTGAAGGCAAGGTTATACGGTCGCTTTCCCGCGGGGATCTTCCCTATCACCTCTTGGCGGGTGGCGTCGATCACGATAAGGACCAAGGCCTCGTCGTCCACCACATAGGCGCGCTGTCCGTCCCGTGTGAACGCTACCCGGTTCGGCCTGGCCCCGACATTCGGGATCGTCTTCACGACCTTTCGCGAGGCGGTGTCAATGACCGAGATGGTCCCGCTGTGCCCGTTGGTGACATACAGGGTCGCTGCCTCTGCGAGGGTCCACGGGGTGAGCAGGCGGACGATTGCGCACAGAGATACCAAGAGCAGGGGCCACTTCGGTCCGTTTCGGACGCTCACTCTACACCCCCCTTGGTGAGTGGGTTGAATGGACCAGGGAACTGGCCACCCTGCGGGCGTCGGATCGCGATCGTGTTGTTTCGGTAACCGGTGTTGAAGCCTCCGACGCTCTTCGGGGAAACATGGGTCGCTGGAGCGTTGCGGCGCTTCCCGTCCCCCTCCGCCCTTCAGCTCCCCCACTGCGTCCCTCTACGCACACTGCGCCATGGCCAGCCTCATGGTCCGATCCGTCCAGGTGGCAAACGGCGAGGGCGCTTGCCAGGAGGAGCCCGATCTTCCTCGACACCTTCCCCCGAATGGATGCGCGCCCCCTGAATCAGGATTGCCGCTCAGTTCGGTGGCAGATAGAGGTTGAAGCATTAGGCGGAAGGTGTGGCCTTTGGCGGGGCGCGCGGGGAACTCAGCGCAGCTTCGGACGAGGCAAGAGGAGCTCCGGGAAGCATGGCCTGCCCCGTCTCAGTAGGTATTGGTGGAGCGAGGGTGGGTGAATCGCACTGGACCGCTGGGGTGTGCTGGCTCTGGGCGAGGTGAGGGCAGGCCGGGCGGCTGTGGTCTTGGTCGGCGATGTGGTGGACGAGGTGCGGCGGGAGCGCGACAAAATAGGCGAGGAAGAGCGCTGCGGTGAGGGCGCCCACCGGTGTGAGTCGCCGGCAATCGCGGGCCGCTCTGAACAGATGACTCATCGCGACGGTATTATACCCGATTTCGCATCCCCCGGAATTTCCTCTCGTTGGCTTCCGAAGGGGGAGATGCAAGGAGGCCCTGGTTTCCCAGGAATCTGGTCCCCGTGCCTCGAAGCCTCGTAGTCTTGCGGGAGGTGTGCCTGATGGCCTCCGCTGTACTCGGCGTTGACTGCCAGAGTGACCGGAGATACAAGGGCTCAGAAGGCCGGGAGGGGCAGGGCTGCTCGGTGGGAGGCTTGCGGGGGGGACGATGAGGCGGACGGCGGTGCTGGTCGGGGCCGGGTACCTGGGGCGGCGCCTGGGGCGCCGACTCCTGGGCGAGGGCTATGCCGTGCGGGGCATGACCCGCTCGCCGGAGCACGCCCGCGAACTTATGGCGCTCGGGGTCGTCCCGCTCCTGGGCGATGTCACGTGCCCCGAGACCCTCCCGCCCGCGCTGGAAGGGGCGACGCACGTCTTCCACCTGCTCGGGGCCATGCGGGGGGAGGAGGCGGCGTTGCGCCTCCTGCACGTGGAGGGGACAGGCCACGTCCTGGCGGCCCTGCCACCCGGGCTCTCCCGCTACGTCTACGTGAGCAGCACCGCGGTCTACGGGCAGACGGAGGGGGAGTGGGTGGACGAGACGGCCGTCTGCGAACCCACCTCCCTCATCGGGCGCCTCCGGTGCGAGGCGGAGGCCCTGATCCTCAAGGCACACCGGGAGCGCGAGGTGCCGGCCGTGATCCTGCGGTCCGGCTCCATCTACCGTCCCGGCAGCCCCGTGAACGCCCAGATCCGCGAGGGGCGCTACCGGGTGAGCACCGATCCGAGCAAATGGATGAACCATATCTATATCGAGGACTTCTTGGGTGGGCTGCTCGTCGCGGCGGAGCGGGGCCGGGCGGGCGAGATCTACAACTTGGTGGACGACGAGCCGCACCCCGGGGGCACCTACTTCGTAGCGCTGGCCGAGGCGATGGGGGTCCCGGCGCCGCCCGTCACCTTTACGCCCCCCGAGGAGGGCTGCGGGGCCCTCGTGCGGGAGAGCAATAAGCGGTGCGCGAACAGGAAGTTGAAGACCCAGTGCGGCTGGAGCCCCGCTTTCCCCACCTGCCGGGACGGCATCCGCCACGCCGCCGCCCGGGGGTTTACCGAGGCCCCCCTCCCCTGACCCGCCGCGTTGACCCTCGGTCTCCCGTCTGCTAGCGTGGCGAGGGGTGGGGGTGTTCCGTGACCAGGAAACCGAAGCGCCCGGCCGGCCGGGGAAGGAAGAAGCGCATCGGGGGCACGCCGGCTGCCCCCGCCGGGTCCCCGACCATCCTCGAACCTGGAAGCCACCGGCGGGCCCCGGTGCCGG
>JACPAP010000208.1 GCA_016180765.1 Gemmatimonadota bacterium | reverse complement strand
CCCGGCGGGGAAGGAGACCCGCCTCAGTATCTCGAAGGTCTGAAGATCCAGGGAGGCCACCGTGTCCTGATCGCGCTCCGGGACGTACCCCACCTTCCCGTCGGGGGTAAAGTCCAGGTCGCAGGGGAAAAGGCCGGTGGGGATCTTCTGGACCACCCGCAGGGTCTCCCGGTCCACCACGGCGATGACGTTGTCCCCAGCGGCGTTGACCAGCACGGACCGCCGGTCCGGGGTCAGCATGACGCTGTGGGCTGGGCCCTTCCCGATCCGGAGGCGCCGGGTCACGCGCATCTCCGCCGGCTCGATGGCGATGAGCTCGACCATCCCGTCCACCAGGTCGTAGGTCCAGACGTGCCGCCCGTCCCAGAAGTCCTGCTCATTCGAGAGCCAGCGGACCCCGGCCCCCAAGGGCTTGGTCCCCACCACGGCGTTGGTCGCGGTATCGATCAGGGTCACGTCCTTCGAGCCGACGTTGAAGACGTAGGCGTAGACCGGCGCCCCTGGCCTCACCAGCTCAGCTCTATAGGCTGGGGCGCAGGCCACCAGCCAGATCAGCACCCCGAACAGGAGCATCGATGGGCTTCTCTTCGTTCCCACGGCCTGTCCCTCCTCATCCCATTTTTCTTACCTGCCCCAGAGACCGCTCTCAGCTTCCCGCGCTCCCAGTCTAGCTTCCGGACCTCCTCCAGGTACTTGAACGGGGACCGGGTATGGGCGAAACCGAAACCCTGCCGGATGATCTCGGCGTTGAGAAAAGTGCCATCCTCCATGTAGACGTAAGCGAGGATCCGCCCGTACTTGGCCTGGCGGTCCTGGTCGTACTCCAGCCGGACCTGCTTTCCCTCGGCAATCCGCCACGAGCTTCGGTCTGAGCCCGGACCGCTGCCGGGTTCACCCATGGCCGGTGCTCCCTCCGGTCCCTGGGGAATCCGCACCCTGCCGGAGCCGCTTGACCTCGGTCTCCATGAAGCTGAGGCTGGCATCCAGGAGGCTGGATTTGCACCGGTCGTGAATCTCGTTCGCCTCGTCGGAACTGAGCTCACGGCTGCGGCCGCGGCGGGAGTTGATCATCCAGACGGCGCAGGTGGCGAGCATGTGAATCATGCCATCCATGACCCCCGTCGCGTGCGCCTGGACGTCGATCCCTTTGCCTCGCATCTCAGCCTGCACGCGACTTAACACTTGGTGGATCCCGTCGACAACCATCGCCCCGACTTCCTCTGACCTCTGCGGGAATTGCGCGTCCATCTGCACAGCTCTCCCTCCAATGCCGCACCAGCCTTCCTACCGTCGCTTCACAGCCCCGGTTGATCTGAACGCCCTACCCCTACCAGCAAGACGCCCTCGCGAGCTGGGCTGGACGCGGGAAAGCATCTGGGTTTTGGGGCGCGCCAACGCGTGATCCCGAGGCTGGCGGGGGCTATGGTCAAGGCCCGCGAGCATTCCGCGACAGCTGCCGAGGCCTAGAGCATCCGCCACCCCCTCGGCGGGGTCAAGGGGCATTCCGGCTGGGATGGGGCAGGGAGAGCCACGGCCCTCAGAAGGTTCACCGCGCCCTTGCGAGCCGGCCGACGAGCGGCGGGAGCCAGCGGAGATTTGCAGCGATGGTTTCGAGGGTTGTCAGGATCTCCGTCGTCGGACTGATGCCAAGGACAGGCCCGGCGAACAACCCGCCACCAAGCGCGTCGGTATCCGCTGGCCCCATGCTTCCTCCTCATCCCGCCGGGTCAAGCCAACCGAGGATGCGCCGCCTCGGGTGGGCGGGCGACCGTCTCAGCGGACGCCTCCTTCCGCCGGTCCCCCTCCTGCTCCCGCCATCTCCGCTCTCAAAACCGCGAGAAGCTTGTCGAAGAGCCGCCGCGCCGCCTCCGCATCCGCGACGGCCATCTGAAAGGCCGCCGCCTCCTGCGCGTCGCGGTGCCAAGCGATCTTGATGATCTCCGTCAACCGCTGTCCCCCCTTCTACCTGGACCACAGGACTCCCCCGCCAGAGGTATCGGCCCGGTGGGGCCAGAGGCCGCGGTCCCGGGCGGAGCAGGCCCTCGTCCCGTTCCAGCCGCTTACTCCTCCTGCTGCTCGGGCGCACCCGCCACGAGGATGACCGCCTCGGTGCCCGGTGGAACCGCCTCGTGCGGCGCCAGCTCGCCCCTCTCGTCGGGTGCCAGGATCGCGATGGTCTCCACACTCGCCGGCAGGAGGGCGTCCGAGAACCGCGCATGCCGGGCCAACCGCGCTGCGTGCTGCCGGACATCGGCTGGCGCCTGGGGGTCCTCGCTGAGCCGCTCGAAATTCCCCTGCCACCATCTCCCCGGGAGGATGACCTGACCCTCCGCCGTCCGGTCGAACAGGATCGGCGGGGTCTTCCGCTGGAGATCCTCGGTGTAGAGCCCCGCGGGCACGGGTGTGATGAACCGGACGTAGAGGCGCGCCGCCCCCACTCGTTCGAGGCCAAACTTTCCGAAAACGAAGCGGCCCAGGGCAAAGTCCCCCTGCTCGTTCACGAATCCGTACCGGCGAGCGAGGGCCGTCCACTCCTCTGCCTCCTCGTTGGTCACCGGCCGCATTCGCCGGATCGCCCGCCGTTCCTCCATCCGCGCTCTCCTTACACAGAGGCCGCTCCGCCCCGCCTTGGGTCACGGATTCGCAACAATTCCGACCCCCGCTCCTGCACTTGCAGCCACCCGCCGGGGGCACTTTGCACCACTTTGGGGCAAGGCTTGCGGATCCCCGTCCTCAGGTCCTCACCCGGGGGGACCACTCTAGGGCAAAGAGTTGCGTGCCGCTGATGAACGGGCTGGGAGAGCATGCAGAAGCTGGTGGCGAGGTGGCCCATCCGGCGAATACGGCCGATTTGTTCCGCCGCGCGGCCTATGTGGACAAGATCCTGAAGGGCGCGAGGCCAGCCGACCTGCCCGTGGAGCGGCCGACCGCAGACTTTGTCCCTCGTCCGCGGACGGTTAGGCTGCCTCCTTCAGCACCTCTACCTCGGCGACCTCCTCTTTCGCCTTCAGCCAGGCAGCCTTCTCTTGTGCACTTCTGCAGCTGGGGCAGAAGTACACAAAGGCGTTGAGCTCCTTGCTCAGCTCGTAGCCAGCCAGGACGGAGCCGCACGTGGAGCAGGTCGGTGCTGCCATCTTCCTCACCTCCTCCCGGCCCGGTCCCCCATCTGCTCTTCTTCGATCGTCGCCCACACATCGATTAGGCCTTGCAGCGTCCGAGAAGCTGTTTTCCTCTCGTATCCCACCGTCTCAATCAACCACTCCTCCGCCCTCTGTGGGGATCGGCTCTGCCCGACAAAGGGTATGTCATCTCGGCCCCCTGGCGGCCAACCAGACGCCTTGTGTTTTGGCCTCAAAACTCCCGCCATCTCCCCTACTTGACCAGGTAGGAGCCGGGATCGCAGCAGGCCGTGAGCAAGGCTACTTTCCCCCGAGGTCGCCGCAGATCTAGCTGCCGGTATCCGAAGGGCAGGAGTGCCGGCGGTGGCAACCGGAGCAGTGAGCCGACGCCGCGAAGCTACTTATGTAGGGGATGCCTTCCCGGTCACCGGAGAACCTCCATAAAAAGGGCGGCCCGCCGGTACTCTGAACAATCCAGCTTTGGATCTGCCTGCTTGCGCTCAAGACAGGCCTTGTACAGCGCGACAATATCGGCTCGCTCGCGCCTCACACGATAGTCTTGCCACCATCCACAGCCCGCCAACCCCAGGCAGACGGCTCCGATGATGAGAAGGCGCATCTCCCGTCTCCTTCCCTCCCTCCTCTTAGGCGCTCAGAAATCCACCGACCCTCAGAGCCCGTCCTGTCGTCCCAGCGCACTGCCTGTAAGGTCTTGCGGGCGGCCTGGCCAACCCACGGCTCGTAGACGCAGTAGCGGCACTTTGGTACGGTGCCCCTGACGGGTCACCTTCGCGTAACCCGAGAGCCGGGAAGAAGTAAAAACGCCCTCCGGGCCGAGTCTCGACCCGGAAGGCGTCTGGAATTTCTGGTGCGCCAGCGATTGTGCCGGAGGTGGGCGGGGGGCTATGTCCAAGCCCCACTGGCATCCCTGAGTCCCCTCGAGGGGGCTACAGCATCGTCAGCTCCGGGGGGCAGCGTCACGGGAACGCTGCAATTAATCTCGGCAGCGGCGCGTTAGGATTGGGAAAGACCAGTCCCCCTTGCAGGGCGTGCAAGATGTTGCACAGGGAGCCGGAAGAATGTCAAGCGGTCTCGCTCCGCACGGAGACACGATATAAACCTTGACGTCTAAGGGACCCCGAGGTACAGTCGCTTGCAATTAGCGGAGACCCCTTCCCGACAAGGGCACACCTGTCGTGAGGCGGGGTCGCAAAGCTACGGGTCAGGCACCGCGCCTGACAGCCGGGCTACCGAAGGAAGGGAGTCG
>JACPAP010000207.1 GCA_016180765.1 Gemmatimonadota bacterium | reverse complement strand
GGATCCTTCTGGGCCGTGAGCTTGAGCCGGTTGGCGATGCGGGTCACGTGGGTGTCCACCACCACGCCTTGGTTGATGCCGAAAGCCGTGCCCAGCACCACGTTGGCGGTCTTGCGGCCCACCCCGGGCAGCGCGGTCAGCTCGTCCATCGTGCAGGGGACCCGCCCGCCGTGTCGCTCCGCCAGCGCCTGGGCCATCCCCAGGATGGATTTGGTCTTGTTGCGGAAGAACCCGGTGGACTTGATCTCCTGCTCGAAGACGGCGGGGTTCGCGTCGGCGTAGTCCCGGGCGGTGCGATACTTCGCGAACAGGTCCTTGGTGACCAGGTTCACACGGGCGTCCGTGCACTGGGCGCTCAGGATGGTGGCCACCAGCAACTGCAATGGATTCTGGTGGTCCAGGGCGCACTTCGCCTCGGGATAGCGGCGCTTCAGCCGAGCGATGATGGGCCGGATGCGCTGGGCGGCGTTCCGGAGACCAGGGCGGGCGCGCTTCACCTGCTTCACGAGTGGCCCCGCCGTCGTGCCACGAACGCGAGGAATGCCTCGACCGGCTCCACGTTCAGGACCTCCGCTTTGGTGAGCCACGCTTTGCGGGCGATCCCGACGCCCAGCTCCATGACGCCGATGGCCGACACGCCGTGGGCGTCGGCCCCCAGCGAGATGGTGACGCCGGCCGCCACCGCGCGGCGCACCGCCCGCCAATCCAGGTCGAGGCGCTGGGGATCGGCGTTGATCTCGATGGCGACGCCGCGTTCGGCGGCCCGGGCGAAGATGGCGTCCAGATCCAGCGGATACGGGTCGCGCGACAGCAGCAAACGGCCGGTGGGGTGTCCCAGAATGGCGGTGTGCGGGTCGTCCATCGCCTTGAGCACGCGCTGGGTCATCCGCGCCTCGTCCATCCCGTATCGGCTGTGCACCGAAGCGATGATGAAATCGAAGCCCGCGCGAATCTCGGGCGTGTAATCGAGCGTGCCGTCCTGGAGAATGTCGGCCTCCACCCCCTTCAAGATGCGGAAGTCCGTGAAGCGCCGATTGGCGTCGTCCACCTCAGCGTGTTGGCGCGGGATGTCGTCTTCCCGGAGACCGCCGGCGTACGCCGCGGACTTCGAGTGGTCCGTGAGCCCCACGTAACGGTAGCCCGCGGCGCGGCAGGCGTCGGCCCACTCGGCCACCGTGCTGGCGCCGTCCGAGTAATTGGTGTGGCAGTGGAGGAAACCCGCGAGATCGGATCGCTCCACCAGCGCCGGCAACCTGCCGGCGGCAGCCGCTGCGATTTCTCCCTGTCCCTCCCGCAGTTCGGCCGGGATCAGGTCCAGGCCCAGCTCCCGGTACACCTCGGCCTCTTCGCATCCGGCGAGGCCGGCGTCCCAGGCCAGGCCGCGCGGTCGGGCCCGCTCGGCCAGCTGCTCGAGGTGCTCGGCGCCGCCGGTCGCCCGGATCAGCTCGAAGCCCCAGTTCGACGACGAAGTCCAGGTCCCGGATAATCTCGGCGCGGCGCCGGACCGACCCGGCGACCGCCACCCGCCGCACGCCGGGCATGGTCCGCAACACCTCCGCGAGCGCCGTTGCCTCGGTGCGCGCGTGGTGGAACAGGCGAAACCCGGTGGACTGCCGCAGGAAGTCGATGCCCTTGAGGATGTTCTCGGTCGTCTTCTTGCCGAAGCGCGGCAGCTTGGCCAGCCGGCCGTCGCGAGCGGCCTCCTCCAGCTCGGCCAGGGTCTCTACGTGCAGGGTTTCGTGGATCTGACGTACCTTGGTGACCCCAAGCCCCGAGCTCTGGAGCATCTCCCCCAGTCCCGGCGGCACCTCGTCCCGCAGGTCCTCGAGCACCCGCGAGCGACCGGTCGTCACCAGCTCGCCCACGATTTCCAGGATCGCGGGGCCCACGCCTTTGGCCTCCGCCAAGGCGCCGCTGGCGAGGGCGGTACCCAGCTCCCCTGGGAACGTCGCGATGGTTCGCGCGGCCGTGCGGTACGCGCGGATGCGAAACGGGTTCTCGCCCTTGAGCTCGAGGAAGCCCGCAATCTCCTCGAGCCCGCGCGCCACGTCCTTCTTGTCCATATCGATTTCCGGGAACCTACCGCCCCACCTCGGCCAACGCGAGGTGGGTCAGGTGCAGCAGCTCCGCGTCCGACACCAGCGACTTGACCCCCGCCCGCTCGCCCCCTTCCAGCACCGGCGCGAAGGGCGGCCGGCGCACGAAATCCTGCGCCCGTGCCAGGTCCTCCGGCGGCACCGTGATGGCGATCTGGCTGAACCCGCCGCGCTCCGGCCGGAGGCCCAGCACCGCGAGCACGGTGATTTCCCGATCACCCGCACCGGTCGCCAGGAACAATCCGTCCAGCGGCTCGGGCGGCGCCGCGTCGCTGATCCGCGCCCAGAACAGCCGCTCCGGCAGCTGGAGGTAGCACGCTCGGTGGGGCACGTTCGGCGTCGCGCCGACGTCGCGAGCCGGCACCGGACGCGCCCGGTCGCCCGAGGCCAGCGCGCGGTCCAATGCCTCCCGCCCCAGCGCCAGGGAATGTCGCCCCGCGCGCCAGAAGCGGTACACCGCGTACAGCAGCGTCTCGTACTCCACGATGGTCGTGCCAGTCGCCTCTGCTCCGAGTGCGTTGAGCTGGCGCAGGACGCGCCGCGCCGGCGCCAGGTCGTGGAACTGCCTGCGGTCGGCCGGGTCGCGTCCCTGGGCCTCCGCCGCGTGGATTTCGGAGAACCACTCCTCCGGGAGTGCGCCCGAGACGACGTCGAACGGATGGAGCCTGCTCATGCGGACCGGGGCAGGAAGCGGTCCAGCACCGAGACGAACCGTGTCGTCTCCTCCACGTACGGGACGTGGCCGGATTGCTCGAACACCACCAGCTGGGCCTGAAGCCGCCGGGCGGTGTCCTCCGCGGACCAAAGGGGGATGGGATCGTGGCGCCCGTGCATCACCAGTGATGGGACTCGGATGCGCTTCAGATCGCCCGTGAGGTCGTAGTCGCCCAGCGAGCGCCACACCTCGTCCTGCGTCCGGCCCGTCACGCGGAACGGCGTGAGCGCGCTGGCGCGGTCGGGGTCACGGAAGTAGGGCGCCACCGCCAGCTCGAACCCGCGTTGGCGGTGCGCCTCCGGATCGCGCTGACGGAGTCCGGACGCCGCCAGCCGCCTCTGCGCGTCGGCGATGCGCGGATCGTTGGCCCGCTCGGCGAACCGCCGCTGGAACTCCGCCCGTCCGCGAACGCTCGCCGCCGCCGGAGACACCAGGGCCAGCCGGCCCACCCGCTCCGGATGGCGCAGGGCATACAGCAAGGCCAGCAGGCCGCCCCAGGAGTACCCCAGGAGCGTGGCGGGCGCCGCGCTCCAATGCGCGATGAGCGCATGGAGATCGGCAACCTGCTCCTGCCAGCCCACCGCGGTGTCGCGCTGGACCGGTGAGCGCCCTCCGCCGCGCTGATCGTAGTAGCGGAGCCGCCGAGAGTTGGTGAGAAGATCGAACTGGGGCAGGAGATAGTCGTGGTGCGCGCCCGGGCCGCCGTGGAGCACGATGACGTCGGGACCGCTACCGACCGTTCTGGTGAAGAGCGAGACGCCATTGACGCGGGCCAACTCCTCCATGGCGTCCGGCTGCATGTGGCGAACGGCGTTATCCGTTGTCCGTTATCCGTTATCCGTCAGATGCGGCCGGCTCACGGAACAAACGGACAACGGATGACGGAAAACGGACAACGCCTTTCACAGAAGGACCGCCAGCGCGTCCGCGATCTCCTTCACCGCGGCGTGCTCGGCGTCGGTAAACCCTGCGGGGACGTCGCTGTCGATATCGATCTGACCCAGGACGTGATCGTGCCGGCGAATCAGCACGATCAGCTCGGACTTGGTCTCCCGGCTGCAGGCCAGATACCCCGGCGCCGAGGCTACGTCCGCCTCGTTGATATCGCGCCCTTCCGCCACCGCTTTACCGCACAACCCCGTGCCCACCGGAATCCGGGCATGCGCCGTGGGTCGTCCCTGGTGGGCCTCGAGCACCAACTCGCCGTCGTGGAGCATGTAGAGGTACACGCCGGTGTAGGGCGACCCGGCGGCGTGAATGCGGGTGGCGGCGATCTTCAGCAGCTCCTGCCGGCGCGCTCCCCGGCCGAAGGCGCCCTGGAGCGCCCGGACGATTGCGTCAGACTGGAGGACCGCCTCAGCCGCCACGCCTGCCCAGCGTCACCTTGGTCTCGATGCGCTGTCCGTCTCGCACGTACACCAGCACGACCGTCTCCCCCGGCTGGTGGGCCCGGAGGGCGTCAGTCATGTGGTACAGGTTCTTGATGGGGGTGTCGCCCAGCTGGATCAGCACGTCGCCGCCTTTGAGTCCGGCTTGCTCGGCGGGACTGCCGGGGCGCACGCCGGTGAGCCGGACACCACCGGGCGACTCGGTCATGTCGGGCACGGTGCCGAGGTATGCTCCGTACCCCCCACCGCCCGCGACCGGCGGTGGTGGCGGGGCCTTCACCAGCGTGAGCGGCGCCGTGCGGGTGGCCAGCCGCCACGCCAGGTCGCTGGCCACTTCCGCCACCTTGACCAACCCGGGGAAGTCGATCTTCTGCCAGTCGTCGGTGGTGCGATGATAGTCCTCGTGGACGCCGGTGAAGAAGTGCAGCACCGGAATGTCTTGCGTGTAGAACGATTCCTGGTCGCTGCGCCCGTAGCCGTCCCCCGTTCCGGTGATGGCGATCTGATAGGTCCCGGCGACCGAGTCGAGGAGGGCGGGGAATTCCTTGGCGGTCTCGGTGCCGAACACGGTGAGCTTCCTGGTGCCCAATCGGCCCACCATGTCGAGGTTCACCATCGCGTAGGTCGCGCTGAGCGGCCGCGCCGGATGCTTCACGTAGTAGGTCGACCCCAGTAACCCCAGCTCCTCGCCGGAGAAGGCCACGAACACGATGGTCCGCGCGCTCCGCGCCTGGCGGGCCTTGAGTCGCCGCGCGATTTCGAGCAGGGCGGTGGTGCCCGACGCGTTGTCGTCCGCGCCGTTGTGCACCACACCCACCGAGTCCGGGTCCAGGCTGCCGAAGACGCTCTTCCCCAGATGGTCGTAGTGGGCTCCGATCACCACCACCTCGTTGGACAAGGCCCCCGATCCTGGCAACAATCCGACCACGTTCCTGGTCCGGGCGCCGCCGACCCCAGCGTGGGCCGCCGCAGGGGTGCTGGAATCCACGGTGAAGGGCTGGAAGAATCCGTCCTCGCCCGCCGGTCTCAGGCCGATCGCGGCGAAGACCACGGCGAGGTACCCGCTGGCCGAATCGAGGCCGGCTGTGCCGATGCCGCGGCCTTCTCGCCGGTCGTCGGCCAGATAGCGGAGGTCCCGGGCGACGCGCTCGGTCGCGGACTGGGCAGGAAGCCGGCCGGCAGCCAGGGCAGCCGCGAATGTGATAAAAAGGATTCGTGTACGCATGACGAAGAATACGGTGAGACGTGAGATGTGAGAAGTGAGAAGGTCCCGTCTTACGTCTTACGTCTCACTTCTCACGGTTTCAGGAGCAGCTTGGCGATCGTCTGGAGCTGCATGTTGCTGGTCCCCTCGTAAATCGTCCCGATCTTGGCGTCGCGGTAGAACTTCTCCACCGGGTACTCCTTGGTGTATCCGTACCCGCCGAGCAGCTCCACGCACAGGCTGGTCACCCGTTCGGCCGCCTGCGACGAGAACAGCTTGGCCATCGCGGCCTCGCGGGTGTAGCTCTGTCCCGCGTCCCTGAGGCGCGCCGCGTTGTACACCAGCAGCCGCGCGGCTTCCAGCTCGGTGGCCGCCTGGGCCAGTTGGAACTGGACCGCCTGGAACTCCGCGATGGGTTTGCCGAATTGCTGCCGCTCGCC
>JACPAP010000206.1 GCA_016180765.1 Gemmatimonadota bacterium | reverse complement strand
GTGACGAGATCGGGCGCGAGCTGTCGAGGCGCTGGGAGCTGGACGGTCAGGTTCGTGGGCCCCTGGTGCACGATCGGCTGCGCTTCGCGCTGTTCGGCCACGTCATCCGGCAGGGAGAGCTGGTCGTCAACCAACTTCCGTTCAGGATCGGCGAGTTCGTGCCTGAGCCACCGTCGCTGAACGATTACCGGTGGTTGGCGAAGCTGAGCTGGAAGCCAGGCGGCCGCGATCTGCTCCAGGGCAGCCTCATGGGGCGGTACCAGGAAGGCGAACGGGTGGGGCAGACCGGGTACGAGCTGGCAGACGCGACCGAACGGCTGCGGCAATGGAACCTGACCGGCAACCTCACCTGGCAGCGGAGCTGGTCACCCAGGAGCGCGCTCACGGTGCGCCTGGGCGGGTATGTCGCCCGGGATCGGCTCGATCCCTATGGCGATCCATCCGTCCCGGGCGTCGAGGTGCTGACCCAGGTGAACCCTCCCCGGTACCAGAACACGCCGTATCGCACGCGGGCGGCGCCGTCGAGCCTGGGATTGACGGCGATTTGGACGCGGCGAGGGCAGCTGGAGGGACTGGATCACGAGCTGAAGCTGGGCGGCGAGTACACGCTGGGCGCCTGGGACTTCGAACGTGTGCGGAACGGCGGGATGACCTGGCGGCCCCTGCGTGTGCTGGGGTTCGATCCCGGGGTTCCCGCGACGTGGGTCTACGGCGGCGCGGTCGCTACCGCGTGGGGCGGGGACGTCAGGCTCGACTCCGACGTCCGGAACGCCGCGCTGTTCATCCAGGAACAAATCGGGATTCTTCCCTGGCTGCGGCTGAATCCCGGATACCGGTTCGGGTGGTGGACCGGAGCGCTCACCCCGGTGGGGGGCCCACGATTCACCGCGGTGCGGGACTACGCGCTGGAGCCCCGGATCGGGATGGTGGCCGAGCTGCACCCGGTGGGCGGGCTCGTGGCCAAGGCGCATTGGGGTCGGTATCACCAACCGATGTTTGCCGCCCTATTCGACCGAGTGCAGGGCGCTGGGGCCTACAACGACGAGGAGATCTGGTCCTACCTGGGCCCGGCGCCCGCGGCTCCAACACAAACGTTCACACTCGCCCAGCGTGATTCGCTGGCGGCAACCGGGCTCTTCCGCTTCGAGGAAACGGTCCGGCTGGATCAGGCGGGCCGCGTGGAGAACTACCGCCAGCCGTACGTGGATCAGACGGTGCTCTCGCTGGAACGCGCCTTCGGAAGGCGGTGGAAGGTGGGCCTGGTGTACGTGCACCGGCGCAACCGGGACATGGTCGCTCTGGTGGACCGGAACCTGGCATCCAACTACACGGTGGTTGAGAACGTCGTACTTCTCGATCGCTTCAAGCGGCCGTTGCTGTTCGATGGCCAGCCGCTGGTGCTGGAGAAGCTGGCCATCTCCAACGAGGACATTCTCTGGGTCCAGGAGCTGCTGCGGCAGGGCCTGCTGACGGGAATGGAGCCGAACACACTCTACGCCCCGCCCGGCTTGAGCCCGGCGGAGCTGGCCGCGCTCCGCTATGATCCCGACTTCGTCCTCACCAACGTACCCGAGGCGACTCGACGGTTCGAGCAGCTCCAGCTCCGGCTGGAGGCCCGCTACCGAACCTGGTGGGCCGGGGCCTCGGCGACCCTGTCGGCGCTTGACGGGAACTACAACGTGGTGACCGGGCCGGACGACTACACCACCGGCGGGCCGGGCCCCTGGGTGCGGTTGAACGAGCAGTACAACTTCTTCGGCCCGCTCAACAACCAGAGCCGATTCGAGGGGAAAATCTATCTCGGTGCGCTCCTGCCGGCGCGGTTCCGTGGCGGCGCGTTCTTCTCCTACGCGACGGGCGATCGGGTCACGCCGACGATGCTGATCTCGGGCCTGCTGACCGACTATGCCGTCGCCGTGCCGCAGACCTCGGACCCCGGGGTGACCGACACGCTCTCGTTCCATCGCTTTCTCTTTCGGAGCACCAGCGGACACCGAATCTTCATCCAGCCCCGAGGGAGTTACCGGTACCAGGCGCGCGCATCGCTGGACCTGCACCTGGAGCGGAGTTTTCCGCGGGGCCGAACCGAGGTCCTGCTGGTGGTGGACGGGTTCAACGTGCTGGGTAACCGGAGCGTCACGGGTATCCAGACCGTGGTGAATACCGTGGGCGGGTTCTTTGACCGTGACTACGGCCGGGTTCGGTCCCGGGTCCCGCCGCGGACGCTCCGGTTGGGAGCCGGAGTGAGGTTCTAGGCCGAATTCGAACGCCGCGGCCGAGCAACGCGTGGTGGGCGTCACCGCTGGCGTGACGCTGCGCGGTGGTTGAGGCGAAGCCGTTCGATGAGGTCCTTCAATCCGATCACGGTAACAGGGAAGTCGCCGGTCCTGCGGACCGACGGCCGGTCCACATCATGGGCCACGACGAACGTGGCGCCCTTAGGGTAGTGGCGCCGGAAGATCTTCAAGTTCGCCGGATCCAGGTCTTGCGCCGACCACTTGCACTCGACCGCCGTCGGCGCCGCGGCGCGGCGCGCCAGCACGAAGTCCACCTCGTGTCCCTGCTTGTCTCGCCAGTAGTGAATCTCCCGCGTCTGGAGCGAGGCGTGTAGCTGGTTCAGCACGAAGTGCTCCCAGAGGGGGCCTAAGTCCTCACGGTGTAGTTCCTGCCACCCGCGGTAGTAGGCGACGAAGCCGGTGTCGAACCCGTAGACCCTGGGCGCCGCAAGGATCTCTGTTGCCCGGCGCGTGGTGAACGGGCGAATCACGTGCGCCACGAAGGTGGCTTCCAGAACGCCCAGGTAGTTGGCGATCGTGGTGCGGCTCACTTCACAGTCACGCGCGAAGCGGGTCGCCTCGAACAGGCCTCCGCTCGCGGCCAGCAGCAGCTCCACGAAACGCTGGAACGATTGGCGGCGCTCGAGGCGAAACAGTTTCTGGATATCGCGGGCCCAGTAGGCGTCCATCCACTCCTGGAGGTCCGCCTCCGGAAGGTCATCGGCCAGAAAGAACGGCGGCAAGCCGCCCCGCAAGAGGCGGTGGCTCAGCGATGCGGAGCCGAACGCCGCCTGGTCGGCCAGGGCCATGGGCGTGAGCCAAACCTCGCGTTTGCGACCGGCCAGCGTGTCGCGGAACCGAGCCGAAGCGCCAAGGACCGACGAGCCGGTAGCGAGGACGCGCACGTCGCGGTAATGGTCTGCGGGCGACCTTGAGCAACTCCGACGGGTTTGCCAGCCGATGGATCTCGTCAAGCACGATCCGTTTCCCACGCAGGGACGTGAGAAAGGCCTCGGGATCCTCGAACCAAACGCAAGTCCGCCGGCGTCTGGGATGACCTCCCGAGAGGAGCAGCCGGCAGGCTCGATCAGTTCGAACCGGCAGGGTCACCTGCTCGACTGTGGGGCGACGAGCTCCGGCGCGTTACCTCGCATTGACAACCGGGTGTCGCCCACCGTACGCTGGGGCAGGCGCGACAGGTGACAATCGTCGCTGGCGCAGAGCCTTGCCGAAGGGGGATCAATGCGGTATGGGCTCACGATTTCGGCGGTGTTGGGGCTGGTAGGCAGCGGAGTTACCACGAACTTGTGGGCCCAGGCCCAACCGCATCAGCAGGTACGGCTGGTTGGACGAGTCTTCGACGAGACGCAGCGTTTGGTCGAAGGCGTGCAGGTCATTGTGAACCGCCGCGAGGTGCGAGCGATCACCGACGCTGACGGCATCTTCCGGCTCGACGTCTCGCCGAGCGACAGTACGGTAGGCTTCCGGCGGATCGGCTACCGACCGATGCTCCTCACGATCCGTCCTCTGCCGACGCCCCGCGACACGATCCTGGTCCAGCTGATCACCAGCCCGGTGGACCTGCCAGAGGTGATCGTCTCAGGTCAGCCTACCAAGCCCCTTCGGTATGCCGGAACCATGAAGTACGACGACGTGTTCCTCCGCCAGAGGGTGGGCCTCGGCACACTCATCACTCGGGAGGCCATCGACCGGCGATTTGGGGTTGCCACGCACGAGGTGCTGCAAGGGATCCCAGGTATCTGGATCTGGAATGGCCCGCCCAAGCGCATCCGGTTCGCCCGATGTGGGGACCCACGCGGAGTGAGCGTCTTTATAGATGGAGTTCGGCAAGTTCCGGCCTTCTCCGAAACTGCCCCGGCCACCGTATCGGGCCGCGGCGGCTCGGGCGTGATAGATCCCAGACAAGTCGCACCACGGTCGTTCAATCCCGCGGACGAGGAGCCCCTGGTCGAGATGCTCTCGCGGGTGAACCCGCGGGCCCCGCATCGACCAACTGCTTCTTCACCGGGTCGATTCGTAGATTCAGCCCTTCAAGAGAGCGTGAGCCGAGGAGCGTCAGATCACCCGGCTCGCCGAATACGATCTCGTCAATGGTCGCGGTACCGGCGAGGTACACTGACGCCCATCCAGTCGAGCGTTGTAGCACAGTTCCATCAGCTTGACGGAAACGCCAGACCTTCCGCCTCTCGATGCCCAGCGACTCTAGCAGCTCGGCAGGAAACCACGACAACTCGGCCCCGGTGTCTACCAGGACCGTCCGCAGGACCCGCCTTTCGCCGGGGCGCACGGGGTTCTCGACCTCGACGTCAACGCGGAACGTTCCCATCTCGTCGGACATATTAGCTCCTGCGGCTTCCCCGATTAGTACCATTCTAGCGCTGGCACGGGCCAGATGTGCGCACTCGGCGCACGACCTGCGAGCTAGGGCGAACCCATGGGCACGGTCACCTCCGCCTGGCCCGGCGTAAGTGGAACCACCTGCTCCCGCCCCCCGGGCCACCGGGCCCAAAGCGCCGTGGGCTCCCCGGCACGACCCAGCACCTGCACCGCGCCGTTCTGCGACCAGTAGCCGGAGCCAGCCTGCACCTCCCGCATCGGGCCGGCCCGATCACCATAGCGCAGCCGCATCTGCGCGCCCACGGCTGTCGAGTTGCCCGGCGGCCCTATCAGCCGAACGCGTAAGCCGGGTGTCGCGCCGACGTTGCGGAACAAACGCGTGGGCGCCCCGTTCTGGCTCACGGCGAGATCGAGCCGCCCGTCACCGTCGAAATCCGCGTAGGCCGCCCCTCGCTGCTCGCCGTAGACCATCAGCCCCGAGCGCTGCCCGGGCACAGGCTTGAGCCCTCCCACTCCGTCGCCCAGCAGCAGCAGGCTCCGCCCGGCGTCGTACCGCGGTGTCGCGACCTCGGTGGCGAAGAAGTTCTGGCTCAGGAACAGGTCCTCCTTGCCGTCTCCGTCGAAATCGGCGACGCCGGCGTAGAAGGCGGGCGCCCACTGAGCCTCCAGGGGCAGCGGCCGGGCCTCGAACCGATCCCCCCGGTTGAGGAAGACCGTATGGTCCATGGTCGTGGCGCCGAGTCGGATCGCGCCCGGGGCGAGGGGGCCCAGGACCTCGTCTACGGTGGCATCCGCGTACGCGTCGAAGGTCCGGAGCCGCTCCGTCACGCGCGGGAGGGCCAGGCCGAGCCGCGCGAAGGTGGTGAGCGGCGCCACGCCCCCGATGCGAGGGTCTTCCTGCGCCAGCAACACGCTGGGGCGGCCGGGCTCGGTGAAGAAGCCGAAGTAGAGGAGCAGCGGCCGGGCCTCGCTCGCGTAGTAGTCGGTGTTCCGGCCCCAGCTGGTCGCCACGATGTCGAGCCGGCCGTCGCCGTCCAGGTCGCCGGTCGCGAGTCCGTTCCACCGGCTGTACCGCCCCGAGAGGCCCGGCATGTCGGCCGCGGGCCGGAACCGGCCGCCATCATTCAGGAACATCCGGATGGTTCCCCACTCG
>JACPAP010000194.1 GCA_016180765.1 Gemmatimonadota bacterium | reverse complement strand
CCGGCGTGCGCGCAGCGATCGGCCCCGGCCGCCACCCTCGGACGACTCACGACCGGGTGCCTACCAGATCGCGCTGAGCCGGCAGGCAAACCCGGGCAGCACATCTTCTCCGTCGAGCACGTCATGCTCCGCGACCACCGATTGGCTCCCGTCGGCCCGATACACGCGCACGTGCCGGCGGGCGGGGTCCACCACCCACACCAGCCGCGTGCCGGCGTCCAACCAGTCGCCGACCTTGGTGAGTACCTCGCCGGGGCGGTCACCGGGCGACAGCACCTCCACCGCGAGATCCGGCGCGAGGTCGAGGTAGCCCAGCGGCTCGGGATCCGGAAGTCGGTCACGGCGGATGAAGGCGATGTCCGGGGCCCGCACGGTGTCCGGATCGGTGGCGAGCTTGAACCCGGTGTCGGCGGCCAGGACCAGCCCAAGGCCCCGGGCGTCAACATGATCCGCGATCCCCTTCGCGAGCCGCATCGTCACGGCGCCATGCCGGAAGCCTGCCTTCTCGCGCACCACAAGGACCCCCCGGACAAGCTCGGTACGCTTGTCCGGCAGATTCACGTGCAGCAGCTCGTCCGCGGTGAGGGGAGCCGACCGTGGCATGGTCGTAAGGTAGGGCCGAGAGGGGCGCATCGCGAGTGAAGATCGCCCCGCGCCCTCAACAGGGCGTCAACGCGAGCCAGCGTCGGAACCCGGGGTCACCGATCGACCCAACGGGCCCTCGACGCGATGAGATGGTCGAGGCTCCACGGCCCCGCGCCGGCGGCCGAGACGTAGAGCCACAAGAAGCAGTAGAACACCGCGTCCGTGCCCATGTTCAGGACCGGCCAGAAGCCCTGCGGCGCATGGCCGTAGAAATACGCAACGGCCATCTCGCCAGACAGTAGAAATGCCACGGGGCGGGTAAACAGGCCGGCCAGAAGTAACAGCCCTCCAAATGTCTCCAAGACGCCGGCGATGCCAACCAGCGACGCGATGGGCGCGGTGCCCCCGCCGGGCATGATAGCTGCTGGAAATGCGATGAGTTTGGCCGTCCCGACCTGCATGAAGAGAAAGGCGGCCATGACGCGCGCGATGCTGAGCAGGTAGGGCGCCAAGGAGCGCCACCGAGCCACCAGACTCGAATCGTTCACAAGCCCTCCCCGGAAACCGTTGGCCGTGACCCGCGCGTGCACGCCGCGACACGCTGCAGGAGCAGCGTGCGCTCGCGTTCGTTGCGCGTGAGCGCCGCCGGGTGCTCGAACTCGGCACGCGCCTCATCGAAGCGGCCGAGCTTGTAGAGCAGGTCGCCCCGGACGCTGGGAAGCAGGTGATAACCCTCGAGCGACGGCTCGGACGTCAGCGTGTCCACGATCTCGAGGCCCGCCGCCGGCCCGAACGCCATGCCGTGGGCGACCGCGCGATTCAGCTCCACGATGGGCGACGCCGTGAGCTGGGCCAGCGCGTCGTAGAGGGCCGTGATCCGGGTCCAATCGGTCTCTTCCGAGGTGTGGGCGCGCGCGTGACAGGCGGCGATCGCGGCCTGGAGCGCGTAGGGCCCGAGCGCGCCGCCCGCCCCTTCCGCGCGCTCCAGCGCCGCGAGCCCACGACGGATCAGCAGCTGGTCCCACCGCCCGCGGTCCTGATCCAGAAGCAGCACCGGCTCCCCCGACGCGCCGACGCGCGCCCGCAGGCGCGACGCCTGGATCTCCATGAGCGCGACCAGGCCATGCACCTCCGGCTCGTGGGGCGCCAGCTCCGCCAGAATGCGACCGAGGCGGAGGGCATCCTCGCAAAGCTCGGGACGCACCCAGGCGTCACCCACGGTCGCCGAGTAGCCCTCGTTGAAGATCAGGTAGATGACGCCGAGCACCGAGGACAACCGAACGGCGAGCTCGCTCTCCCGGGGGACATCGAACGGAACGCGCGCCTCGCGCAACGTCCGCTTGGCCCGGACGATCCGCTGCTGAATGGTGGCCACCGGGCAGATCTCGAACCCTACCCGCCGCGACGCGGGCCGCGTATCATAGTGCCCGGAACCCGCCCAGGAGAGCTTATGTCGCGCCCCCACCGGCCGCGACCTGCTTCGACCGGAGTCCCCGCCGGTCTTGAAGGCAATCGCCGCCATGCTCCAGGGCAAGAGCGAGTCGAAGCCCGTCGCCTCGAACGACACGCCCGAGGGGCGGCCGCAGAACCGCCGCGTCGAGCTGGCGAGGAGGTAGCCGTGCATTGCCGCGGGGCCTTGCTGATGGCGGGTCTGATTCTGACGCTCCTCACCGGCTGTGGCTGGCACGACCAAGCCGAGGCTGCCACGCTTCAGGACTCCCAGTGCCCGCTCTCCTCCGCTCAACAAGTGAAGGCGGTGAAGAACTTCGAAGCGCTGATGCCGGCCTTTCGTCATCCACGCTGCAGCAACTGCCACGGGGGCATCGACTTCCTCTCACCGGGCTACGAGAAGCTCCACGGTGGGGGCGAGGTCGAGATGGTCGACAGAGAGGTCAGAGGTCCGGACGGCTCCCTCATCGCACGCCGGCGCCCAGACTTCACCACCTGCACTACCTGTCACGACGCGGTCAGCCGGTGGGCCCCGCCATCGCCGATGCTGAACGCTCACTTCGCTGGCCGCACTGCAGCGCAGATTTGCGAGCGGATGAAAGGTGGCCCGCCAGACCAGCCGCCCGCGCAGTTCGAGCACCACCTCGCACAGGATGTGCTGATCCGGGCCGCCTTCGAAGGAAGACGAGGGCACAAGGAGCTTTCCCCGCAGCCGCCGCCGATGAGCCATGAGGAGTTTCTCACGAAGGCGTCACAGTGGGCGAAGCCGTTGACGAACCCGACGTCCGGCGAGTGGCTGGGAGCGCCGAGCTGCGGGTGCGTCCCCCCGGTCGGATGGCACGGCACCATCACATACACGCAGGCGGTCGACTGGAGCGGCGACGACCCCGACGCTGACGAGGCGGTTGAACACCTTGGACTGCTCCCCTGGATTGACGGGTTCACTGGGAGGAGCACGGTACAGCTGGGGTTCGATTTTTTCGGGGATGCGGTGGGAATCTGGACAGGGGAAGGCAGACTCGACGACGACGACGAATGTTCCACCTACACATCCAGCATCTCGGGCAGCGGCAAGGCAAGACTGAGTGTAAGCGATGCTCGGACAGGCGAGGACTGGCCGCTCCAATATGAAGAACTCCCGGCATCAGTGAATGTCGAGATCACGGGGGATGGCAGCTATCTGATCGGTATGCGCACCGGCGATCTGGTTGGGAAGAGTCTCGGTAAGGGCAAGGGGAGTCGCGCGAAATGCGGAGACCCCTTCTCAGAGGAGTCGGAAGAGAGCCACAGCTTTAGCTACCGTGCCGAGGGCCACGTGGACCCGAGCAACCCTAACACGCTGTCCGGTACTGCGACCGTGCGCCGACGTGACTGGAACGTGACCGTGACATGGAACCTGCAGCGCCAGTGATCCGCGTCGCCCCGGAGGCATCGTGACGGGGCCTCCGCTTGCTGGCCGCGACCGCCCTGGTGGCGCCGGGGAAGCTCCCGAGATTCAGGGACGTCTCGCGGGGCATGGTTCCCTCCGGCTTCAAGCGCCAAGCGGATGGCGGCCAGATTCTCCTTCGGCAGCACCTGGAGGCCCTTCTCGCCACGGCACGGCCCTTCACGACCCCGACGGCGACCCCGACCCCATCGTGTACGTCGGCCGATTCTGAGAGGCCGACCCCCAGCGGCAAGAACCGCCCGGCGCCTTGCCGGGCGGTCGGGGTCCCTCGCTGGAGTCCAGCTAGATCTTGCTGGCCCGCTGCTTCGCGACGACGGTGAATAGGTCGACCTGGTAGTAGCCCATCACCTCGCTACGAAGCGCCTGGGCGTCGGCCCGCTTGCCGCCCTTCTTCAAGAGCTCCGCCGCCAGCGCGTTGGCCAGCGCGCCGGCCTGCTCGGCGAGGCGGGATTCTTCCAGCGCGGTCGTCGCGTTTCCCTCCGCGGCAGCCACGATCCCCTTGACGGAGTGGACGTTACGCACCAGCGCCGGGCTGGCGTTCGGTGCGGCGGCGCCCTCGGCGAACTTGGCGGCGGCCGCGCGGGCGGGCTCCAGGTGGCCCAGCAGCGCATGCGTGACGGCGGCGAAGGCCTGCTGCGCCGGGGTGTCTCCGCCCAGCTCCGCGGCCTTGGCCAAATGGGCGTGCGGCGTGTTCTTATCACCGAGCGCCGCTTCGACCACGGCGAGATTGCGGTGGGCCGTCGCGGCGACGGCCGGGAAGTTGTTGCGCTCCGCCTCCTCGGCGACCGCGGTGAGCTCAGCCACTGCCGTCTTGAGATTGCCCTCGTTCACGTAGGTCACGGCAATGGCCTGGCGATACCCTAACCGGGGTTGCGGCACCGTTTCCTTCTCGATGGCGTGTCCGTAGTGCGTACGCGCGGTCGCGCCGTCGCCCTTCAACATCGCGGCCTCGGCCAGCGCGGTGTGCGCCGCGATATAGTCCCCGTCCA
>JACPAP010000193.1 GCA_016180765.1 Gemmatimonadota bacterium | reverse complement strand
GCGGCTTGCTGGGCCGCTGCGGACCCGGGAACCAGCAGCGCCGCCGCGAGGGCGAGTGCGCGGAGCACGGCGGCTCGCATCCTTACCTTTGCTGTCGACATATCTCTGCCTCCTCTAGGTGTCGTGTACCTTCTTGCACTGCACGTGGGCGACACACGGGTGACGTGGCCACTTCGGTATCCTCCCTTCGTTCAAGTTCGAGACGTGTGTCGCGCGCGCTACAACCGACGAGTCAGCGGAGCGGAGTACCCATCCGTCACCGCACTATCTCATTGCACTGTATAGACATCCGGAGCCAGAGGGGCCCGGTCGGACCACTCAAAGTGGAGCCTCCACTCGCCGCTGTCAAGCAACTAGGCCGTGCCAGCTTCCGGGGCCCGAGCCCTGGGCTCCAGCCAGAACACCCACACCAAGGCCGCGGCGACCGCCGCCACCAGCAGGCCCTGGAGCAGGAAGGACTGGAGCGTCGGGAAGATCCCAAGCGCCGGGATCGTCGGTACCCAGGAAAGGGGAGTGGCCGGTACGTACCCCGCGGCCTGCAGCTCGCTGATTCCCTGCCCCGCGAAGCTGAATGCCATCAGGTACAAGAGCGCGCTGGTCACCGCGAAGAACGGCTTGAGCGGGAGCCGCGGTCCGTAACGCTGCATCAGGTAGTACACCACGCCCAGGCCGGCGAGGCCGAGCACGATGCCGCTGGCGATGCCGGCGGTGGCGCCCGGGGCGCGGCCCGCGCTGGCGAACAGGGCGGCGTAGAACAGCACGGTCTCGAACCCCTCGCGGTACACCGCCAGGAAGGCCACCGCGGCCAGCGCCAGGGCACTTCGGCTGGAAAGGGCCTTGCCCATGCGCGCCGCCACGAACGCCTGCCACTTCTTCAGCTCGATCTTCGACACCAGCCAGTACGACACCCAGAACAGCACCGCCGCAGCGACCAGCATCGTGAGTCCCTCGAGCGCCTCCTGCGACGCGGTGGCGTTGCGGAAGATCGTGGCATAGCCCGCCGCCGTGAGCAGGCTCGCCCCAATCGCCCACACCACGCCGAGCCCGATCTCCCGCTTCCGGTCCGCCGCCCCGGCCCGCACCAGGAACGCCACCAGCGCGCCGATCACCAGGATCGCCTCGAACCCCTCGCGCAGCATGATGAGCAGCGACTGCGCGAACAGGAGCTTGGGCGAGGTCGCGGCGTCCAACTCGTCGGCGGCGTGGGTGAGCGAGCGGTCCAGCCGCTCCGCAGCCGCGTGCACCGATGCCAGCGGAGCCTCGGCCGCGGCGCCGCGAAGCTCGGCGAAGCGGCGTTCGACCTCTCCAGCCGCCTGCGGGCGGCGCGCCCGCAACTCGCCCTCGATGCGCTCGAAGACCAGGTAGGCATCCACCAGCTGCTCCACCGCCCGGGCGCGCTCGCCCGCTTCGACCCACCGAACCGCGGACGCCATGCCGCGGCGGGTCTCCGCCACCGTTCGCGCCACCCGCAAGCGCCGGTCGCTCCCCAGAACCTCGGCGGCCCCCGACGTCCGGGCATAGGCTACGGCCTCTCGCACCAACGGATCGTCCGGCGTGCGCCCGACCTCGGCCCCAAGCACCGCGGCCAGCGAATCATCGCTTGAGGCCGCGGTCTCGGTGAACCCGCTTATCGACACCAGGCACCCGGGGCACTGTTCGCGCAGCAACCGCTCGCCCCGCTCGCGCTCCGCGTCGCTGTACCGCAGGCCGGACGCGTAAAGGGCCAGGGCCCAGCGATCGTCCGAGCCCAGCTGCGCCGAGAACGCCGGCATCGCGGTGCCCGCGACGCCCACGTTGATCTTGCGGTAAAATTCGAGCGGGCTGCTGCCGCGCAACGCGGGCGCGGTGAGGTCCGCCGGCGGCGGATTGAGCCCCGAGGCCGCCGGCCCGTCCCCGCGACCCACGTCACCATGGCAGCTGGCGCAGCGCGCGCCGTACAGGTCGCGCCCGCGGGCCAGAGCCGGAGGGTTGGTGGGGAACGGATCCAGCGCGACGCCCAGTGCCGCGCTCAGATGCGTGCGCAGGGCCGCCACTTTGGGAGCGAGCCGCTCGAACGGTTCGCGCGCCTCGACCCCGGCGATCAGCGTGTCCAACAACTCCAGCGCAGAGCCCGCGGCCGCGCCGGGCAGCCCCTCGGCGCTTCGCCGCGCCTCCTGCAGAAACAAGCGCGCTTCTTCCAGCTCCGCCGCGCTGACCACCCGGCCGGCCTGCACGCCGAGCTGATACTCGTTCAGGGCGATGGACGCGATATCGGCCACTCGCCGAGCCAGCTCGGGCGTACCCTGCCCGAGCCCCACAGAGGGACTAAGCAGCCAACTCAGCCCAACCAAGGCCAGGCGCAATCGAGACATAGCTAGTTGAGAATTGTTCTCAAGGAATTTCCGAGTCGAATTGTAGGCAGGATACCCGTGCCTTGGCAACGGTCAGGCGAGCAGCAGAACGATCGCCACCGCCTGCGTGTGGGAATGCGAAAGCGAGATCAGCGCCCGAGCCAGACGTAAGTCCGCGGCACACTGTTGGGCCCTGCCGTGCAGCACGAGCATGGGTTCACCGTGGGGCTGGCGCTGCACTTCAATCTCCCGCCAGCTGACTCCGGCTGTGCCAAGCAATAGGCCCGCTCGGCATCAGTCAGCAATCGGTCGAGCGCACGCCGGCTCTTGCGTTAGAGGAGTCGCTCCACGCGCGCGACATCCACCATATCGATCCCCACGCCGAGGGCGGTTCCAACTATTCCCGCCACCTTGCCATGGGCTCCTTCCGAGTCCGATGCCGGTGGTCCCGGTCGCCGTTGTTTGGCGAAACCAGTTGGAACGGCCCGAGCGTGGTCACAGCCGCCCCACCCCTCGTTCCCACAGTCGAATCAGCCACTCGGGAGCGGGCAGGTAGCCACCGAACATGAGCCCGACCCACCCGGCCAGAACCACGGCGAGCGCTCCCAAGACCCACAGGGGCCAGAGCGGTTTGCGCCATTGGGCGACCCGGTCCGTTACCTCCGCCCAGCGGGCCGTCTCTGCCTCGACGGCGTCTTCCAGCGCCAGCCAGGCCGCTTCGAGCTTTCGCGCGGCCGTCTTCAGGGACTCTTGCCACGCGGTCACGGCGTCCCGCTCCAGCGCCGTGGCGGCGAGCGCCGTCTCCCCGCATCGCTCCACGGCGTCCAACGCTGGGATGAGGATCGCGCCACTGGACCCGAGACGTGCCGCGACCGAGCGACGTTCGCCGTGGTCGAGGGCTACGCGCCGGCGCAACCGTCGAGGCATACGCACCGCCCTGGCTTCGGCCTGGAGCTGCGCGTCGAAGCGATCGACCAGGGTCGTCGCCAACGCGCCCACCGCCTCATCCCAGGCCGCGAGCCAGGCGTCTCGACCGAGCACGGCCACGGCCGGCCCGCGCTCCTCGTTGGCGGACAGGCGGCGCGCCTCCCCGGCCGCCTCGATGACCCGGGTCACCAGCCGGTAGCGGATGGCGTCGAGCCGCACCGCTCCGGGCGTCCGACCGGTCCCGATGACCAGCTTGCCGAGGGAGGGGCCCAACTCAGGAATGCGAAGCGGGAGAAGGAGCTTGGAGCTGGTCATGCATACACGGCTTCGACCACCGGCACCGGATCGGCGAAGGAATCGAACGCCGCGTAGGCGCCGGCCTCTAGCAGGTCGGCGCGGGAGAAGGCCCCCACGCGAAAGCGCGCCGGGGCCAGCCCGACGGCCCCGAGCTTCAGGGCCGCCCCCTCCGCCAGGTTGCCCGTGAGCAGCCCCAATATCGCGTCGGCCCGACGCTCGAGCAGGTCCAGCAGCTCGGGCACGCCTGGATAGGTCCGGCTTCGCCCGGCGCTCACCTCCAGCTCACCTTGCAAGAGCGAGACGTACCGCCGGCACACCTGCTCGATGTGGGCCGGGCTCGCCGCGTCCGGGTGGCCCGCCGCCGCCAGGAGCTCCTGCACGATCTGCGGATCCGTCTTGCCGTCGAGACGGAACCCGTCAATCGGCCCGGCGGTGCCCATTTCCGCCAGCAGCGCCGCGCGAATAGCCCGCCGGCCCGCGCCGTCGGTCCAAAGCAGCGTGCCGTCAATGTCGAAGAGGACGAGTTTGCTCACTGGCTGTCGGCTATCGGCTGTCGGCTTTCGGTTGGTCGAGCATGGCCCATCGGTTTCGAAAGATAGAAGCCCCTCTAAGAAGCTGACAGCCGATAGCCGATAGCTGACAGCCGTCAGTCCGCCAGCCCCGGCACTTCTTTCGTCCCTCTGGCCATCCGCACCGCCCGCTCGATGGCCATCGCCGTGGCGCGCTGGGCCAGCAGCTCCACCATGACCGGCGTCGGCGGCGGCCGATCGCCGACCGAGACCGCGAAGACGATGTCGCCATCGAACTGGGTGCCCACGGGCGTGATGCGTTGCGCCAGGGCATCGCACGCCGAGCGGGCCACTTCGGCCAACTGGGTCCGCTCCATCTGGGCGCTGGTGCCGACCACGACCAGCGTGGTGTTGGCTCCGGCCCGGGGGAAGCTGCCGCCGGGCGCTCCACCGTTGGCGAGATACCGGGCAGCGTCTACGAATCTCTGCGCGTCGCGGGCGCCAGCGATGATCTGCCCGGCTCCGTCCCGCACGTCTCCGAACGCGTTCACCACCGCCAAGGCGCCGACCACCACGTCCCCGCTCCGCTCGGCCCAGGTGCCCACGCCGCCTTTCATCGCTCCCGCAACGCCCAGGACCTTGCCCACGGTCGCCCCGGTCCCGGCGCCCACGGACCCCTCGGCGACCGCCACGCCGGCGGCGTCACAGGCCGCCGCGCCGCCATCGGCCGTGGGCCAGCGATCGGGCCGGCCCAGCGGGGCCAAATCGAAGATCACGGCCGCGGGGACGATGGGGACGACACCCGCGCCCACCGGGAATCCGCGGCCCCGCTCGGCGAGCCAGCGCATGACGCCGTCGGCCGCTCCCAACCCGTAGGCCGAGCCGCCCGTGAGGAGCAGCGCGTGGATGGCGGGAACCAGGTGCCCCGGGGACAGCGCGTCGAGCTCGCGGGTCCCGGTCGCCCGGCCGCGTACGTAGGCGGCCGCGCGCATGCCGTCCGGCGGCCCGAGCACCACGGTGCAGCCGGTCGCCGCGGCGCCGTCCGTGAAATGCCCCACGAGCAAGCCGGCGACGCTCGTCAGGGCAGGCTGGGAAGACATCGGTCGGAGCTACTGCGGCGCCGGCGCGGCGGTCGCGCCGCCGGCCTTCTCCGCGCATTTCTTGCACTTGGTGACGCCGCGCATGGTGCAGATCAAGCAGATGAACGTGCCGCAATCATCGCAGGGATAGCCCTCGGAGGCCCGCTCCTCTTTTCCGCAAGAGCGGCAGACCATCATGTCGAGCTCTTTTGGCACCAGTTCCTCCTGAAGGGCGTCATCCGTTATCCGTGCTCCGTGGTCCGTTGGTCCGCTATCCGCGTCTCCCATGCGGCGGGGAGCTCACGGACACGGAACACGGACAACGCCTTATAAGGTACGCGGTCAGTCGCCCGCCGGCACCAGCACCCGGATCGCCGCGGGCACCACCTCGGCGACCACCGGCGTGGCGCCGGCGGGCTCGCCGTCGAGCTGCACCGGCCGCGCCGGCGTCGCCTCGATGCTCACGTGGCGTCCGCGCGCATACTCGATCCCACGGTTACCGTCCGTGGTGCCCCAGAGCAGATGCCAGAATACCCCGACGCCATCCACCGCCCCGTCGGCGCTGAGCACGACCACATCCAGGAGTCCATCGTCCGGCGCGATGTCCGGCTTGAGCCGGACGAAGGGTGGGATCACCTCACCGCAGTTGGCGACCAGCACGGTCGCGGCCCGGGTCTCGAGCGGAACGCCGTCCACCACGATGCGGTGCGGGAACGAGGCGACGTCGCCCAAGCGTTGCCAGGCTTCGGCGACGTAGGCGCCGACGCCCCAGCGTCGCTTGGCTCGCTCCGACGTCGCCGCCATCAGCTCGGCGTCGAAGCCCGCCCCGCAGTTGACCGCGAAGTAGTGGACGCCGTCCTGGCGCTCGACCCGTCCCAAATCGATGGCTCGGGGCCTCCCGGTCACCAGCACCTCCGCCGCCTTGGTGGGATTCTTGGGAACCCGCAGGTTCCCCGCCAGCAGGTTGCCCGTCCCCCCGGGGATGAGTCCCAACGTCACCGGCTGGCCCACCATGCCCCGTACCGCTCGCATGGTGGTGCCGTCGCCGCCGTACACGGCGATGATATCGACGCCGTCCAGCACGCCCTGGCGGGCCAGGGTCCCGGCGTCCTCCGGCTTGGTCGTCCCCGCCACGTCCACCTGCAGGCCGCGCCGCGCCAGCACGTCGCACACCGCCCGGATGACCTTGGGATCCGAACGGGCCGCGGCGGGATTGGTGATCAGCAGGGCTCGCGCCATCAGTAGGTTCGCTGCCAGAAGAGATCGAGACCGAGCTGATGGCGCAAGGTGGATCCCGCCGGAGAGGTCAGACCGGTGCACGGTCCCACCGGGTCGCGACTGGCGGCCAGCCGCCACTGACTGCTGAGCCGGAGCTCGGCGCTGAGCCCGAACTCCCGGATGACATCCCCCAGCCCGGACCACTGCTGTGGGCAAAGCCGCGGGCTCGCGGTCCAGAAGGTCGGCAGCCCGAACAGGGGCACCTGCTTCCCGAAGGCGATCTCGGTCCCGCTCAAGCCCTGGCCGAAGACGTCGCCTGGCCGGATCTGGAAGAAATCCAGCGGCACGCCGAGGTCGGTAATCAGGGAGCGCTCGAGCTCGCCGGAAATGGTGGCCGCGGCGGCACGGGACACCACCGCACTCGCGGTACTCAGCAGCTCCCGATTCGCGCCGCTGGCTCCGACGGCCTGAAAGCTGGACGTACCAAACAGGAGGTACGAGATCATCTCGGTCTCCGAGATCGGCGGCCGGATGTCGCTGGTCAACGTCAGGCGTGGCGTGTAGAGCGTGCCGCCGATGTGGACGTTGACGTTGACGTTCTGGTCCGGACGCCGGACCACGTGACGGGCATCGATGTCCACGACCGCGTTCAGGTCGGGCGTGCCGAAGTACTGTAGCTGGCCGCGGGTGACGGCGAAGTCGCTCCTGACCCGGCTGGTCAGCGGCATCCGGTACGTGCCACGCGGCGTCTCGAGCGTGCCGTCCAGCCGGTAGCGATGCGCCACCTTGCTCACGGTCAGGTCCCCGGTGAGCTGGAAGTTCCCCTCCGTGGACCGCAGCCACACCTCGGACCCCATGTTCAGCGCCAGGCCGTTGATCCGGAGGCTGTCGAGGAAGCGGTTCTCGAATTCTTCTCGCAGACCGGCCCGCCGGACCAACGACGTGTCGATGATGTCCGCGTACCGGGTGTCCTCGAGATTCATCACCTGCTTGGTGATCAGGTCCGTGAAATAGAGCACGCCGCTCGGCACCGTGCCCCGGCCAGTGAGCGTGGCCCCGTACACCGGTCCCTGGAGCGCCACTTCTCCGGACGCCGAGAAGCTGAGATAGTCCCGCACGTCCATGACCCGGAAGTCGCGGGCGCGGATGCGCAGGTCGAGCAGCGGCTGCGTCAGCTCGGCCAGCCGCACCAATCCCCGCACCGCGGCCACGCCGTCGCCGCTCCGGAACGCGAGCGAGTCCACCCGAATGGTATCGCCCCCGAGGGTCAGGCGGCCGTACAACTCCTCGTGGCGCACCCCCAGCGCCGGGAAGGTCGCCGCGCCGCCGGTCACCGCCACTGTCCCCGTCAGCTGGGGTCCCCTCCAGGTCCCGGCGATCCCGAACTCCGCCGACAGCCGCCCACGGGTCTGTCGCGCGACGGGCACCATGGCCTCCACGAACCCCAAGTCCACGGAGTCCGCGCGCACCCGGATGGACAGCGGTCCCGGGAGCTTTCGTTCGGCGGGCGCGTCGCGCCACGCCAGATCCACGGGCAGGTCGAGGCTGATCCCGAACACTCGTTCTCCGCCGCGCCACAGGACGAATTCCCCGCCGAGTCGCCGCGCACGGTACTCGAACGCTCCATCCAGATAGGGAGCGCGGAAGCCGCGGAAGGCGGCGTCCTGGAGCGCGGCCTTCCCTTGCATCACCGGGTCGCGCGCCGTGCCAGCCAGGGTCAGGGTCCCGCTCAGCACGCCGGTAATCTCGCTGGGATCGCGTTGCGCCAGGGCCCGCGCGTCCGCCAGCGGGATCCGCTCCAGGGAAACGGCGAGGGTACCCAGGCCGGCGCGGGGAACCGA
>JACPAP010000192.1 GCA_016180765.1 Gemmatimonadota bacterium | reverse complement strand
CTCCGGCCCGATGCCGCGCGGGTCGCCCAGGGTGATCGCGATGCGGGGCCGCATGGGTCAGAGGCGAATGTCGACGTAGGTGCGCTTGCGGAGTCCGTCGAGGTAGCGGCGTAGCGCGGCTTGCTCGGCGAGCTGACTCCGGATGCGTTCCTTGAGCTCTTCGAACGTGTACTGCCCCGCGAGCCGTTGCTCCTCCAACCGGACCACGCTGAACCGGGTTGCCCCGTCCGGCCGCTCCATGGGGATCGGCCCGACGATCTCCCCCGCCTGGGCCGCGGCGAACGCGTCCCGGAACACGGCCGGGAGGCTGTCGCGCACCGCGCCCTGCGCGAAGGCTTGCTCGCTGGGATCATGGTATCGCCGGGCGAGCGAATCGAACGAGGCCCCGGCGCGCGCCAGCCGGGCGACCGAATCCGCCAGCGCCCGCGCAGCCGACACGTTCGCCTCGGTGATCCTCGGCGTGACCAGGATGTGCCGCGCCTGCACCTCGGCGGGATCGCTGCGCTGCACCTGAATCACGTGGAATCCGAAGGACGAGCCGACCGGCGGCGAGATCTGGCCCGGGCGCAAGCGGAATGCCACCGCCTCGAACTCCGGCACCATCTGCCCGCGCCGGAAGTACCCCAACTCGCCCCCCTGGTCGCGGGAGCCCGGATCGCTCGAATAGCGCCGCGCCAGCGCGGCGAAGTCGGCGCCCTGCTTCAGCGCCTGCGACACCGAATCCGCCAGGCGGAACGCCGAGTCCACCGCCGCGCTGTCCGGCTCCGGCCGGATCACCACCTGCCGGAACGAAACCACGGCAGGCCGCGTCTGGCCCTCCTTCACCCGGTCATAGAACGCGCGAAGCTCGTCGTCCGTGGGAGGGACGGCCCGCAGCGTCCCGCTCTGCCGCAGCTTCTGAATCAGGGTCTGTTGCAACAGCTCCCGCCGGCGCTGGTCGGTGATCCAGCGACGGTATTCGTCCATGGTCCCGAAGCCTGACGTCTGGAGCTGACGTTGGAAATCCACGTCCGAGCGGAACTGGGTCCGCACGCGGCGGATGAATTCGTCCACGGCGCTCTGCACCTGCTCGTCCGTCACCCGAATGGCGGTGTCCGCCTGGGCTTCCTGGACCAGCAGCTCCTCGCTCACCAGGTCGTCCACGATCTCCCGCCGCAGCCGGGCCAGGCCCGCGGAGTCGGCAGGTATCGGATCGCCCCGCTGCCGCCTGACGTTGAGCTCCTCCTCGACCCGCGAATAGGCGATGGCCACCCGGCCCACCACCGCCACAAGGTGATCGATTTCGGTGAGCTCCTGCGCCGCAAGCCCGGTCGGGACGGCCCATGCGGCGACGCCGAGAGCGACCAGTAACGTTTTCACTCCGCGCTCTCTCCGTCCATCTCTGCGCTCTCTGCGGTGAATTGGTCCGTGGCCGAAATGGTGGTCATCGCCGCCCTTCCGGTGCCACCCGGCCGGCCGCGCTGTCCAGCGCTGCCCGCTGCGCCCGCGCCAGATCGAAGGCGCGTTGCAGGCCGGCGGGGTAGACCCGCCACGCCACCCTCTCCCGCAGGTGGTCCGCCAGCGGCGCCGGCACCGGGACCAGCGACTGGGGTTCCTCCGCGATCCGCCCCAGGTAGGCGTCCACCCTGGCGGCCGCCAGCTCCCGGCGCGAGCGGCCCGCTGCGGTGTCCGCGGCCGCCAGCGAATCCAGGCGCAGCGCGGTCTTGAGCTCGAAGACCTGCATCGATACATCGCCCCGCAGCCGGCCGAACTCCTCACTGGTCAATTGCACGCCGGCGGTGTGCGTCTCGGCCAGCAGCATGGCGTTCCGCGCCAGCGCCTGCACGAAGCTCTTGAGATCGTCGTCGGTCGCCGTGGGAATCTGTTGGGCCGCCTGCGCCGGCAGCAGGTCGAACCAGCGCGCCAAGTCGCCGGCGGTGAACCGTCCCCCGTCGAAACTCGCCAGCACGCGCCGGGACTGCCGCGCTTCCATCGGATCGCGCGCCACCTCGCGCACCGTGGCCGCGGCGCTGGAGCGCACCTTCAGGTGCAGGCGCTTGGGCAACTCGGCCAAGTAGGTGGAGTCGAGGCGCGCCACCAACCGCTGCTCCACGCCGCGCCGGAATTGCTCCCGCACATGGCCCAACCCGGGCCGGTGAATCACGTGGAAGCCGAACGGCGTCGCGGTCACCGGCGCCACCTGGCCCGGCCCCAGCGCGAACGCCGCGTCGTCGAACGGCTGGACCGTCTCACCCCGCCCGATCACCCCCACCGTCCCGCTTTGCGCTTTCGCGTTGGGATCTTCATTCGACTGGTTGGCGCGCTCCCAGGCGCCCCCGGCGGCTTCCGTCCGAAGCCGCTCGGCCTGCCGGCGTTTCGCCTCGATCTGGCTCGACGACATCCCCGTGTCCGCCCGGATCAGGATGTGTCGGATCAGGCGGAACTCGCCGCTTACGTAGGCGCTGTCCAGGCGCGCCGAGTCCAGCGTGGCGCGCTGGCCCACGATCTGGTCGTGGAACCGGCCAATGAGGATCTGGTGCACGGCCGGCCAATTGGCTGCCAGCACGGCCACGGAATCGATCAGCGAATCGCCGGCCAGTATCCGATCCGCCAGCAGCACGTAGTTCACCCACAGGTGCGCGAACCGCGTCATGACATCGGACTGGATCGCCAGCCCGCGCGAGCGGACGAACAGCTCGGCCACCCGCCCGGCCGGGAGCTCGCGGCCCCCGACCACCGCCACCGCGTCCGTGTGCGCCGTGAACATGTCCCGGAGCCCGCCACATCCCACCAGCGCCAGGACGCTCGCCACCACCACCGACCGCCGCATGCTCAACTCCTCGTGCTGTTCCAACCTGCCGTGGCTACCGCAGCCGCGGAGGCGCAGGGTTCGAAACGGCACCTGCCGGGGCGGATCCCCCGAACGATTCCCCCGGCGTGCCGCCGGTGCCGCCGTCGCCCACGGCCTGTGCCATGGCGCGCACCAATCCGGGACCCGTGTCGAGCCCGCCCAGCCGCGTGAGCCGGAGGGCCAGCGGCACCGTCCGTCGCACCTCCGCCGCGAACTGGACCTGATCCAGCGCGGCCGTGAGTCCGGCCAGGCGGGGCGTCGCCGTCGCCCGGAACACCAGCCGGGCCTCGTTCCCTCGCACCACCACCGTCTCCAAACCGAGGCGCTGACCCAGCGCGCGCAACTCCGAGACGATCAGCAACCCCTCGGCCTCGTTGGGCGGTGGCCCGAAGCGATCCCGCAGCTCCTCCCGCAGTGCCGCAATCTCGTCATGCTCAACGGCCCGCGCCAGCCGACGATAGAAATCCACTTTCGCGTCTTCATCCGGCAGGTACGTGTCCGGCAAGTGTGCGGGCCGGTCGTACAGCACGTCGGGCGGCGGAAGCGCCTCGGCAGACTCTCCCTGGAGCGCGCGGACCGCGTCCCCCAGCCAGCGCAGGTACAGCTCGAACCCCACCGCGTGCGCGTGGCCGGACTGCTGCGCCCCCAGCAGGTTCCCGGCGCCCCGGAATTCCAGATCCCGGAGCGCGATCCGGTACCCCGACCCGAGATCGGTGTGCTGCTCCAGCACCTTCAGCCGGTACTCCGCTTCGGCCTCCACCTGATCCGGGACCAGCAGGTAGCAGTACGCCCGGCGGTGCCCCCGTCCCACTCGCCCGCGCAGCTGGTAGAGCTGCGCCAGGCCCAGCTGATCGGCGCGGTTCACGACCATGGTGTTCGCGTTGGGCACATCGAGCCCCGACTCGACGATCAGCGTGGACACCAGCACGTCCACCTCGCCGGCCACGAAGCGCCGCATCGCGTCATCCAACGCCTGCTCCGGCAGCGACCCGTGCGCCACCGCCACCCCGGCCCGCGGAGCCAGCCGCCGCACCCGCGCGGCCAGGGACTCGATGGTCTCGATGCGATTGTGCACGAAGAACACCTGCCCGCCGCGGTCCAGCTCGCGCGCCATCGCCTCCTCCAGCAGGTCATCGTCCCAGGGCTCCAGGAAGGTGACCACCGGGGAGCGGTCGCGCGGCGGCGTCTCGATCAACGTGAGATCGCGAAGCCCGGCCAGCGCCAGGTGCAGCGTCCGCGGGATCGGGGTGGCGGTGAGGGTGAGGACGTCAACCTGGAGCCGCAGCGCCTTGAGCCGCTCCTTGTGCCGTACCCCAAAGCGGTGCTCCTCGTCTACCACCAACAGCCCCAGGTCCTTGAACGTCACGTCGCGTGACAGCAATCGGTGCGTTCCGATCACGATGTCGATGCCCCCGCTTTGCAGCGCGGCCAGCTCGGCCTTCTGTTCGGCCGGCGAGCGGAATCGGGACAGCACCGCGATCCGCACCGGAAACGGTGCCAGCCGCTCGCCGAACGTGCGGCCGTGCTGCTCGGCGAGAATCGTGGTGGGCACCAACACGGCCACCTGCTTGCCGGCCTGCACCGCCTTGAAGGCGCCGCGCACCGCGACCTCGGTCTTGCCGTACCCCACGTCGCCCACCACCAGTCGGTCCATGGGATGCGGGCGCTCCATGTCCCGCTTGACCTCCTCGGTGGCGTGCCGCTGGTCGGGCGTGTCCT
>JACPAP010000191.1 GCA_016180765.1 Gemmatimonadota bacterium | reverse complement strand
GGGGCGGCGGCCCGGCGGGCGGAGGCTTCGCGCAAGACCGTTGAGCGGGCCGCCGCAGGCGACGAGGCGGTCTACGGGCTCAACACCGGATTCGGCAAGCTGGCCAGTGTACGGGTGCCGCGCGACCAGCTCCTCCAGCTGCAACGCAACTTGATCTTGAGCCACGTCGCGGGCGTGGGCGCTCCGCTCCCGGCCGACGTGGTGCGCGCCGTGATGCTGCTCCGGGCCAACGTGCTGCTCAAGGAAACCAGCGGCGTGCGCCCGGCGTTGGCGGAGCGGCTCGGGGCGATGCTCAACGCGGGCATCCACCCCATCGTCCCGGAACAGGGCAGCGTGGGCGCGTCGGGCGATCTGGCCCCGCTGGCGCACGTCGCGCTGGCGTTGATCGGGGAAGGGGAAGTCGAAGTTGCGGGAAACGGGAAACGGGAAACGGGAAATGTCCCCGCCGCCGTCGCCCTCCGATCCGCCGGGATCGAGCCGGTGGTGCTGGAGGCCAAAGAGGGCCTCGCGTTTATCAACGGGACGCAGGCGCAGTCGGCGATGCTGGCGTTGCTGGTCGCCGACGCCAGGAGCCTCTGGGGGGACGCGCACGGCGCGGCCGCGATGAGCCTCGAGGCGCTGCGCGGCACGCCGGTGGCTTTCGACGAACGGTTGCACGCCGCCCGCCCGCACCCGGGCCAGGTGGCGTCGGCCCGGCTGCTGCGCGAGCTGCTCCAGGACAGCGAGATCCGGGAGTCCCACCGCACCAACGACCCACGGGTGCAGGACGCCTACAGCCTCCGGTGCACGCCCCAGGTGCTGGGAGCGGTGTCCGACGCCATCGAGTTCGCCGCGCGGATCGTGGACGTCGAGCTGAACGCCGCCACCGACAACCCGCTGGTGCTGGGGAGCGATATCGTCTCCGGCGGTAACTTTCACGGCCAGCCGGTGGCCCTGGCGCTGGACCTGATGACCATCGCCCTGACGACCCTGGCCGGCATCGCGGAGCGTCGGGTGGAGTCCATGCTCAATCCCGACCTCTCTCAGGGGCTCCCGCCGTTCCTCACGCCGCACGCCGGCCTGCAATCGGGCTTCATGATGGCGCAGGTGACGGCCGCGGGGTTAGTGGCCGAGTGCCGCTCGCTCTGCGGCGCCGCCAGCGTGCAGTCCATTCCCACCGACGCGAACCAGGAGGACTACGTGCCCATGGGGATGGCGGCGGCCATGAAAGCGCGGCGCGTGTGCGCCAACGCGCGGCGGGTGGTGGCGATCGAGTTGATCTGCGGCGCCCAGGGGCTCGAGTTCCTGAAGCCCCTGAAACCGGGGCGGGGCGTGGCCCGGGTGTACCACCGGGTACGCCAGCTGGTGACGCCGCTCACGGATGATCGGCCGCTCACCCCGGACATCGAACGGGTGGCCGCGGTGCTCGCGGCGGAGGCCATCCTATGAGTGCGCGGACCATCCGGGCGCCGCGCGGCTCGGCGCTCACCTGTCGCGGCTGGATCCAGGAAGCCGCGCTCCGCATGCTGATGAACAACCTGGACCCGGACGTGGCCGAGCGGCCGGACGACCTGGTGGTGTACGGCGGGACCGGGAAGGCGGCGCGAAGCTGGCGCGCGTTCGACGCGATCGTCGCGACCTTGAAGACGCTGGGCGATGACGAGACGCTGCTGGTCCAGTCGGGCCAACCGGTGGGCGTGTTCCGGACCCACGAGGACGCGCCGCGGGTGCTCATCGCCAACGCCAACCTGGTCGGGCGCTGGGCCAGCTGGGAGGTGTTCCGCGAGCTGGAGCGGGCGGGCCTCATCATGTTCGGTCAGATGACCGCCGGCAGCTGGATCTACATCGGCACGCAAGGGATCCTCCAGGGCACCTACGAGACCTTCGGCGCCGTGGCACGGCGCCATTTCGGCGGCTCGCTGGCGGGCAAGATCGTGCTGTCGGGCGGGCTGGGCGGCATGGGGGGCGCTCAGCCGCTGGCGGCCACCATGAACGGCGGGGCGTTTCTGGGCGTCGAAGTGGATCGGGCGCGGATCCAGCGGCGACTGGAGACCGGATACCTGGATCGGCTGACCGAGGATCTGGACCAAGCCTGGCGGATGGTGGAGGAGGCGCGGCGGAAAGGGCAGGCGGTGTCAGTGGGTCTGTTGGGGAACTGCGCCGAGGTGCTGCCGGAGATTGCGCGCCGGGGCTGGATGCCGGACGTGCTGACCGATCAGACCTCGGCCCACGACGAGCTCAACGGCTACCTGCCGGCGGGCGTGAGCCTGGCGGAGGCCCTGCGACTCCGAGCGGCGGACCCCGAGGAGTACATCCGCCGCTCGCGCGCGTCCATGGCGGTCCACGTGCGGGCCATGCTGGCGTTGATGCGCCGGGGCGCCGTCACCTTCGACTACGGCAACAACATCCGCACGCAGGCCAAAGACGCCGGCGTGGCGGACGCCTTCGACATCCCGGGGTTCGTGCCGGAGTACATTCGCCCCTTGTTCTGCGAGGGGCGTGGGCCGTTTCGCTGGGTGGCGCTGTCCGGGGATCCCAAGGACCTGCAGCGCACGGATCAGCTGGTCCTGAAGCTGTTCCCCGAGAACGAGCACCTCACGCGCTGGATCAAGCTGGCCCAGCAGCGGGTGCGCTTCCAGGGGTTGCCCGCCCGGATCTGCTGGCTGGGGCAGGGCGAGCGGGCACGGTTCGGGCTGGCGCTCAACGATCTGGTGAAGCGGGGCGAGCTCACGGCGCCCATTGTCATCGGGCGGGACCATCTGGACACCGGCTCGGTCGCGTCACCGTTCCGCGAGACGGAAGGCATGATGGATGGCTCGGACGCGATCGCGGACTGGCCCATCCTGAACGCGCTGCTCAACACGGCCTCCGGCGCGTCGTGGGTCGCCTTCCACCACGGCGGCGGCGTGGGGATCGGCAACGCGCTGCATGCGGGGCAGGTGATCGTAGCGGAGGGGAGCGCGGGCGGGGCGCGCCGGCTGGAGCGGGTCCTCACCAACGATCCGGGCATCGGCATCGTGCGGCACGCCGACGCCGGCTACCCCGCAGCGATCGCCGCGGCGGAGCGCCACGGCCTCAGGATCCCATTGCGCGAGTGCCGTTCCAACTTGTTGACCGATTGAGGCAGAAACTGAGTGCACTACACGTACGTCTTGTTCAGCGAGCGTGACGGAAGGCTGTATACGGGCACGACCAGTGACTTACGGGCGCGGCTGAAGCTACACGCCGTCGGCAACGTGCAATTGACGAGGCTTCGGCGACCGCTCACGCTGCTGTACTACCAAGCCTGCCTCAGTGCTGACGACGCTTATCGTGGAGAACGGTACCTCAAGTCGGGGAGAGGGGGGCGCTACCTCAGAACTCGACTCGCGTCTTCGCTTGCCAAGGTGCGGGGCCACAAGTTGGAACGGCACGAGGTGCGGGACTGAGCGTTCTCCTGGTCGGCGCCAGGCAGGTGGTGACCTGCCGGGGCCCGGCGCGCGCCCGGCGCGGTCGCGAGATGGCCGAGCTGGAGGTGCTGGAGGACGCGGCGGTGTGGATCGCCGACGACGGCTGGATCCACGCGGTCGGGCCCTACCAGAGCCTCGCCCGGCCCGCGAGCGGGGCGGGGGCCCAGGTGGTCGAGGTGGACGGCGTGCTGCTGCCGGGGTTCGTGGATGCGCACACGCACGCCGTGTTCGGCGCGCCGCGACTGGAGGATCACGAACGGCGGGCCCGCGGGGTCACCTATCAGGAAATCGCCGCGGCGGGCGGCGGCATTCTCTCCTCGGTCCGCGAGGTGCGGCGCAAGAGCGCCGAAGAGCTGCGCGATCTCACCGCGCGACGGCTCCACCACCTGCTCCGGCACGGCACCACCACGGTTGAGATCAAGTCCGGCTACGGGTTGACCGTGGAGGACGAGCTGAAGCAGCTGGACGTGATCCGCTCGCTGCGCGGGCGCCCGCCGCGGCTGGTCGCCACGTTCCTCGGCGCCCATGAAGTGCCCGAGGAGCATCGGCCGGATCCCGAGGGGTACATCCGGCTCCTCCTCGACGAGATGCTGCCGGCCGTCACCCGGCACGGCCTGGCGCGCTTCTGCGACGCGTTCTGCGAGCCGGGCGTGTTCTCGGTGGATCAGACTCGGCGCGTCCTGGAGGCGGCCCGCACCTACGGCATGAGGCTCAAGCTGCACGCCGACGAGCTGGACGGCTCGGGCGGGGCCGAGCTGGCCGTGGCCCTCGGCGCGATCAGCGCCGACCACCTCGCGGCGATCTCGGAGCGCGGGATCGCGGCGCTGGCCGGCAGCGAGACGGTGGCGGTCCTGCTGCCGGGGACGATGCTGTTCCTGGGCCAGCGCCGGCAGGCGCCGGCGCGACGATTGATCGACGCCGGCGCGGCGGTGGCCCTGGCCACCGACTTCAATCCGGGCAGCTCGCCGGGCATGAGTCTGCCGCTCATGGCCATGCTCGGGGTGCCGTACAGGATTGGCGCGAGGTGCCGTATTGGTACGGCGTCAATCTGGTGCGCGAGGCGTGGGTCGGCGGCGCGGCTTGTCACCTCGGGAAGGGAACCCTAGATTTCGCCGTCTGAGAGGCGCGTATCCTGTTGTCCCGCCAAGCGGTAGAGGTCAGCCCTGAACGTCGCCAAGCTGAAAGAGAAAGCCCGCAACTTCGAGGTCAAGAACCAGGCCGAGAAGGCGCTCGAGCTGTACGTCGAGATCCTTCAGGGATTGGAGGGCGACCCGGCGCTGGACGATGAGCTGGCGCTCTTCAACAAGGCCGGCGACCTCTACCAAAAGGTCGGCAACGTGCAGTCCGCCGTGGAGATGTGGGAGCGAGGCGTAGACCGCTACGTGGACGGGGGGTTCCACAACAACGCGATCGCGCTGTGCAACAAGATCCTGCGGAACGCGCCCGCACGGACCCACGTGTACCTCAGGCTGGCGCAGCTCATGGTGCAGCGGGGCTTCATCGCGGAGGCCAAGCAGAATCTCCTGGAGTACGCGGAGCGCATGAAGAAAGCGGGGCAGCTGGACGCGGCCTTCAAGGCGCTCAAGGAGTTCGCCGATCTGTCGCCGGACAACGAGGAGATCCGGCTGCTGCTCGCCGAACAGCTGAAGATGGCGGCACGGACGGACGAAGCGCGCGAGCAGCTCGCCAAGCTGTATCACGAGACCAAGGCTCGCGGCGACGAGCGGAAGGCACGGGCCACGGTCGACAAGATGAAAGTGATCGACCCCGAGTACGACGTGGCGAGCGCGCCGGCACCCAAGGTCAAGGCGAAGCAAGAAAAGAGCAGCGATCTGGTGTTCCTGGACCTGGATGAGGCGCCCGCGCCGCCGCGGGCGGCGTCCGCCGCCAGGCCCGGGCCCGTTGCCAAACCGGCACCGGCTCCCCGGCCGGCGCAGCCGGTGCGCCCCGCGGCCCAGGCCGCGCCCCCGCCCGAAGCGGCCGCCCCGCCGGTGCTCGAGGTGGAACCGACGTCGTTGGTAGAAGAGCCCGCCCCGCCCGAGCCGGCGGAGGAGGTGCCGGTCCAGCGGGCCTCCGTCGAGTTCGACAGCAGCGGCGTGGAGTCCGGCAGCATGGACGGCCTGATGGGCACGATGGTCGAGCCGCCCGCCGCCCCGCCGCCGGAGTTCGAGCCCACGACACGCTCGAGCCCCTGAAAGCGGAAGAGCTGGTGATCGAGCCTGGAGATGTCGAGGTGACGGAGCTGGACCTGGGCGGATTCGCGGAGGAGGCGCCCCCGGCAGCACCAGCGGCGGGGCTCATGGACCTCGAAATCGAGGTCGAGCCGTTCGCCGAGGCCCCGCCAGCCGGCCCACCGGACGTCGCGACGCTGGAGCGGCAGGTGGCGGGCAACCCGGACGATCCTCAGCTGCACCAGTCGTTGGGCGAGGCGCTGTTGGAGACCGGGCAGCGGGACCGGGGCGTGCAGGAGTTGGATGTTGCGCTGGGGTTGTACGAGGGCAAAGAAGATTGGGTGCAGGCCGAGGATCTGGCGGACGAGATTCTTCGGCTCGACCCCAACAGCGTGCGGCACCATCAGAAACAGGTGGAGTATGCCTTCCGGCGGAACGACAAGGGCCGGTTGATCGAAGCCTACCTCGGCCTATCGGACGCCCTCATGCGGAGCGGCGCGCTGGACCGGGCGCGCGCGGTCTACCAGCGGGTGGTGGAGCA
>JACPAP010000190.1 GCA_016180765.1 Gemmatimonadota bacterium | reverse complement strand
CAGCGACGGCTCGAGATCGCGCGCCGGCACCAGCGTCTTGCCGGCCTTGCCGAAGATGAACAGGACCCGAGAGCCGCCCTCTTCCTGGATGATGCCGCGCTCCAGGAGCTCGTCCTTGGTCCCCACCACGTAGTAAACGGTGCTGTTCTCCTGCTTCAACGACCCCACCGTGTCCTCGAGAGCGGCTTTGGCGACCGTCAGGGCGGTGTTCTCCAACGCCAGCTTCTGCACCTGATCGTTCAGTTCCTGGAGCGTCACTTTCTGGCTGGCGATGGTGCTCTCGTAATTGGCGATGGTGGTCTCGAGGGTCGCTTTGAGACTGTCGGACAACTTGGTGAGGCTGCTGATCCGCCGCCGGCTGTCCCGGAGCTGCCGCTCGGCGGTCGTGAGCCGGTCCGTGACGTAGGCGATCCGAGCGAAGATGCTGTCGCGTGCGGCGGTGCGGGGCGACTCGCTCTTGACCTCGAGCTGCTTGCCCTCGACCTGCACTTTGGCCAGCGCCGCGCTGATGTCGCTCAGCACGCGCGATTGCTCGGCCACTTCCTGAATGAGGCTGTCCTTTTGGGCCATGATCGCGAGCTGCTCGGGCGTGGGGCCTCGCTGACAGGCCAAGGCGGTGAGGCCCACCGCCACCCAGCCGATCCCGGTAGCGTTTCTCAACAGTGCCATAGCGTGGTCTCCTGACTCATGTCGCGGCGTGTTTCAGTAGGTCCCTCATACCGCAATGCGGCGTGAGAGTTCCGAAACCCTCCCCGCCCGCTTATCTTCCCGCCCCCGCGGCACTTAGGGTGCAGGAGTCGGGCAATGAAGGCGACGGATATTCGGCGCGGGCACATCGTGATCATCGAGGGACAGCCGTGCCGGGTCATGGACTTTCAGCATCGAACGCCGGGCAACCTCCGGGCGTTCGTCCAATTGAGACTGCGGAACCTGGTCACCGGCAACACGTTCGACCAGCGGGTCAGCGCTACGGACTTCGTGAACGAGGCCCGGCTCGAGACCCGCGAGTGCCAGGTGTTGTACCGGGACGACACCGGGGTGCACGTGATGGACGTGCACACCTACGAGCAGTTCACCCTGGACCTGGAATCGGCCGGCGACTCCGGGCCCTGGCTCGATCCCGAGATGCACTTTCAGGTGGAGATGCTGGACGGCCGGCCCATCGGCATCCAGCTCCCGGCGGTGGGCGAATATACCATCGTCGAGACTGCCCCGGTGATGCGTACCGCGACCAAGACCGCCAGCACCAAGCCGGCCAAGCTGAACAACGGCGTCACCATCCAGGTCCCCGATTTCCTGGGTGAAGGGGACCGAGTCCGGGTGGATCCGCGCAGCGGCACCTACCTCGAACGCGCCAAGTAACTTCATCGTCTTTTCATAGACTGGGCCGTAGGTTGTCCGCCGACTCCCCCTCGGCGGAGGCCGACGTGCCGGATCGTTTCCTCGGACTCAAGAGTCTCATCGGCAACACGCCGCTCCTGGAGATCGACTGCCGGTTCCGGGGGCGCCGGCGGTTGGTGTACGCCAAGGCCGAGCACCTGAACCTCACCGGCAGCGTGAAAGACCGGATGGCCTGGCACATTCTGCGCCGGGCGCACGCCGACGGCACGCTCCGCGCCGGCGCGCCGATCGCCGAAGCCACCAGCGGCAACACCGGCATCTCATTCGCCGCGCTGGGCCGCGCGCTGGGCCATCCGGTGGAAATCTTCATGCCGGACTGGATGAGCGCCGAACGAATCAACTTGATCCGGTTCTTGGGCGCCCAGGTCCATCTCTTGAGCGCGGCGGAAGGCGGGTTCGCGGGGAGCATTCAGCGGGCCGAGGAGCTGGCCGGGCGAGATGAGAGCGTGTTCTTGCCGCGCCAGTTCTCTAACGCGCACAACCTCGAGGCGCATGAGTTGACCACCGGTCCCGAGATCTGGTCGCAGCTCGGGTTCCGCGGGATGGTCCCCGACGCCTTCGTGGCGGGCGTGGGCACCGGGGGGACCCTCATGGGGGTGGGACGCTACCTGCGTGGCATGGTGCCTGGCGTGCGGCTCTTCCCCGTGGAACCCGCCAGTTCCCCCACGCTGTCCACCGGTCATTGCGTGGGCCGGCACCGCATCCCCGGAATCTCGGACGAGTTCGTCCCGCCCATGGTGGATCTGGATTACCTGGACGACATCGTGGCGGTGGACGACGGCGATGCCATCCTCATGGCCCAGCGGCTGGCGCGCCACCTGGGCCTGGCGGTGGGGATCTCCTCGGGGGCGAACTTCGTGGCTGCGCTCAAGGTCCTGGATCTTTTGGGCGACGGCGCGGTCGTGGTGACCGTCTTCCCGGACGATAACAAGAAGTATCTCAGTACCGACCTCATGCGCGAGGAGCCGGTGCGGGCCGGGTATCTCGCGCCGGACGTCGAGCTCTCGGGCTTCCGCTCGTTCAAGCGAACCTGCGACACTTGCTGCGACCCCGAAGAATGTGCCGACGTGGGCGGGCGGGCTTCTCCAGGACCGTGTAGTTTGGGCTCCATGGGCGGTCCGGAACGCGTCATCCTGGTGGACGGGCGCGATGTGGCGGTGGGCGAGGCGGAGAAGCTGGAAGCTCACCGATCGGGCGCGCTGCACCGGGCGTTTTCCGTGTTCGTGCTGGACCACGCCGGCCGCGTGTTGCTGCAGCGTCGGGCCAAGTCGAAGTACCACTCCAGCGGGTTATGGTCGAATACCTGTTGCGGCCACCCGCGGCCCGGAGAGGACAGCCTGGCGGCGGCGGCTCGGCGTCTGCGCGAGGAGATGGGGTTCGATTGTTCGCTCCAGCGCGCCGGTGCGTTCGTTTATCGCGCCCAGCTGGGCGACCTCGTGGAGCACGAGTACGATCACGTCTTCGTAGGCCGGTTCGATGGTAGTCCACAACCGGATCCGGCGGACGTAGCGGAGTGGCGCTGGGTCGCGGTGGCCGAGTTACAGAAGGATCTTCGCGCGAAGCCGGAGCACTACACGGTTTGGTTGGCGAAGGCGCTGGGCCAACTGCGCCAGGCGCTTCACTCCCCGACCTCGCGCCGCAAGCCGGCGTAGACCCGCTCCGCCCGCGTTCGGCTGGCGGCATCGCCGAAGATCTTCTCACCGTCAAAGCGTCCGTTCTCGATGAAGATCTCCGACAGCTTCCGGCCCGCGGTGAGACTGCCCGCGACATGCACGCCGGGCACGTTGGTCTCCAGGCTCCCGGGGTTGATTCGGGGCTTGCCGCTGACCTCATCAACCGCGATCCCGATGCGCCTGAACAGCTCGAAATCGGTGTGGTAACCGGTGAGCGCGTAGACCCGGTCCGCCGGCAGCCGTTCGGCGGCACCGTCGGCGCGAACGATACCGACCTCGCACGGCGTGATGTCCGTGACCTGAGCGCCGAGACGGGCCGCGATTTCGCCGGCCTTGATGCGATTCTCGAGATCCGGACGCAACCAGTACTTCACGGTGGGCGGGAACTCTCGGCCGCGGTACACCAGCGTCACGCGCGCCCCGGCGCGGAACAGTTGGAGCGCCGCCTCGGCCGCGGAGTTCTTGCCGCCGATGACCACGACGTCCTGGCCGTACCCCAGGTGGGGGTCGTCGAAGTAATGGCTCACGTGGGGCAGCGCCTCCCCGGGGAGGCCGAGGCGGTTCGGGTGATCGAAGTACCCAGTGGCAAGGACCAGGCGAGCGCCGGCGAGGCGGGTCGAGCCCAGACGAACGTGGACTTCACATTCGATGCGGTCGGTGCGTCGGGCGGCACTCACCAGTTTGGTGTAGGTCCACACGCGCAGTCCCTCCGCCCGCGCCACGCCGCGGTAGTACTTGAGGGCTTCTTCGCGGGTCGCTTTGGGGCCGGCGGACACGAAGGGATGACCGCCGATCTCCAGCCGCTCGGACGTGGTGAAGAACACCATCCCGGCCGGATACCGTGCGATCGAGTTCGCCAGCGCGCCGGCATCGATCACCAGCGGGTCGAGCCCGCGTCGCTGGGCCGAGATGGCGCAGGCCAAGCCGATGGGCCCTGCGCCGGCGATCAGCACCGGCTCGTACGTCACGTCCATGGCGAAGGGAATGTAACTCGCGATGCCCTCGGGTTGCCCCTTCATGCCGGGGGGTCGATTATTCCCCTCATGCGTGCTCTCCGAGCCTTCACCCAGGGCGTCTGGGCGGTCGCCGTATTCCTTGCCGCGCCGCTCCCGGCGACCCAGCAACTCCCCACCGGCGTGCGCCTCGAGCCCGCGGGAGGGTCGATCGACGTCGGCTCGTTGCCCCTCGCCATGCTGTTGTCCCCCGACCGGCGGTACGCCGTGTTGCTCCTGTCGATCGACGTCGGCTCGTTGCCCCTCGCCATGCTGTTGTCCCCCGACCGGCGCTATGCCGTGCTGCTGCTCAACGGCTGGCGCGAACAGGGGATTCAAGTGGTGGATCGGTCCGCGGGCCGCGTGGCGCAGACCGTCGAGCAGCCGGCGGCGTTCCTGGGATTGGCGCTGGCGCCGGACGGGCGGACGCTCTACGCATCCGGCGGGAATCAGGATGTGGTCTACCGCTACGTCTGGGTCCGCGGTCGCGCCGCGCTGCGGGACAGCCTGGTGTTGGCGGTCAAGGAGCCACAGACCTCCGGGCGGCGGTATCCCAGCGGCATTGGGGTCTCACCGGACGGCCGGACGGTATACGTGGCGGAGAACCTGGCGGACTCGCTGGCCGTGATGGACGTCGCCACAGGACGCGTCACCGCGCGCTTCGCCACGGAGCGGTATCCCTACGGCGTCGCGGTCGCACCCGACGGTACGGTGTACGTCTCGGCCTGGGGCGGGCACACGGTTTCGGTGTTTCGGCCCACCGCAGGCGGTCTGGAAGACGCCGGCCGCATCACGGTGGGCCGGCATCCCTCCGCGCTGCTGCTCAATCACGACGGCTCACGCCTGTTCGCGGTCTCCGGCAGCACCGACCGGACGGCGGTGGTGGACACCCGGGCCCGCCAGGTGATCGCCGAGCTGCTGGACCCCGCAGCGGAGGGGCCTAGCGAAGGCAGTACACCCAACGCGCTGGCCCTCTCGGCCGATGGCGCCCGTCTCTTCGTGGCCGAAGCCGACAACAACGCCGTGGCGGTGTTCGACCTGTCGCCCGAGACCGGTGGCTATGCGCCCCGGCCCTGGTCGCCCAAGGCGGACCGGCTCGCCGGTCGGATCCCGGTAGGATGGTATCCGGCGGCGCTGGCGCTGGCCGGTGACACGTTGCTGGTCGCCAACGGGAAGGGGCGGGGGACGCGACCCAATCCCGACTTCCCGACCCCAGAGGTCCGCCGCTTGCCGGGGGAGCCCAGCTACACCATGGGGCAGCTGTCCGGAACGCTCACGACCTTGGCGCCGCCCCAGATGTTGGGGCCCGCGCTGGTCCGGCACTCGGCGACGGTGCGGCGGGCCAATCGCTGGGACCAGCGGGCGCGGACCAGGGCCCGGTACCCGCCGTTCGAGCACGTCATCTACATCATCAAGGAAAACCGGACCTACGACCAGGTGTTCGGCGACATGCCGCAAGGGGACGGCGACTCGAGCCTGGTGTTCTTCGGTCGCGCCATTTCGCCCAACCACCATGCCCTGGCCGATCGCTTTGGACTGTTCGATCGGTTCTTCGTCAACGCGGAGGTGAGCCCGGACGGGCACAACTGGTCCATGGCCGCGTACACCACGGACTATCTCCAGAAGACCGTGCCGTCCAACTACTCGGGCCGGGGCCGGACCTATGACTGGGAGGGAACCAACCGCGGGACGGTGCCGTCGGACAGCGGTCATGAGGACGTGAATGAGCCTGCCAGCGGGTATCTCTGGGATCTGGCCCAGAAGGCGGGTATCACGTTCCGGAACTACGGCGAGTTCGTGGTTCCGGAGGACATTCAGCCCACGGAGGATATGCCGCCGGGCTACCGGGGCAACAAGCCATTCCTCGCCGCGAACACCAACCGGCGGTTTCCGGGCTACGACCTCGGCATTCCGGATCAG
>JACPAP010000189.1 GCA_016180765.1 Gemmatimonadota bacterium | reverse complement strand
GAGGCGATGAGCCCGAAGGCACGGACCACCAGAGGGAACAGCATCAGGCCCACCACCGCGACGGGGCCAAAGGCCTCCGGGTTCCGGATGCCCAGCGTGGCCCCCAGGATCATGGCCCCAATGTTCTCCGCCGCGGTGGACTCGAACAGGTCGGCGCCGCGGCCGGCGCAGTCACCTACGTTGTCGCCCACCAGATCGGCCACCACCGCGGGGTTCCGAGGATCATCTTCGGGAATCCCGGCCTCCACCTTGCCCACCAGGTCGGCGCCGACGTCGGCCGCCTTGGTGTAGATGCCGCCGCCCAGCTGGGCGAACAGCGCCACGAACGACGCCCCGAAGCCATACCCCACGATGAGGATCGGAATCATGGTGGGCTCGAAGCCGGCCGCGTCCAGCACGGCATACAGCCCGGCCACACCCAGCAGGCTCATGGCCACCACGAACAGACCGCTCACGGCGCCGCCGCGCAGGCTGATCTGGAGCGCCCGGTTGAGGCTGGAGCGCGCGGCGCTGGCCGTGCGGATGTTGGCGCGCACGGCGACCACCATGCCCACCACGCCGGCGGTGGCGGAGCACAGGGCCCCGAACAGGAACGAGGCCGTGGTGGTGAACGCCAGCACCAGCGCCGACGGCTCGTTGGCATGGGGCTCTCGGGCGAACGCGTAGAGCAGGTAAATCAGGGCGCCGAGCACCAGGCTCAGCCATCCGATCGTCTTGTATTGCCGCCGGAGGAACGCGGCCGCGCCTTCTTGAATGGCGTCGGAGATGACCCGCATCTCCGCCGTCCCGTTGTCCTGTGCGAGCACCCAGCGGGCCAACCCCACGGCGACGCCCAAGGCGACCACACTAATGCCCAGCACTAAGGCAATCAGCATAACCTGGCGGCTCCTTATGGAATGCAGCTGAAGCAACGAAAAAAGCGGGTAAATATAACCGGCATAGTCACCTGCCGCTTGACACCCCGCGCGGGTGGCCCTAGTCTAGGGCCGTTCCAACCCGCCGGCTGAGGTCGTCGGTTGCCGGCACGCTCGGGTTGGAACGGTCCTAGGCCGGCCGTTCCAACAAGCCCTCCGCATTCACTACACGAGGATTGCATGAATCTGTTACGGCGTAAGAGTGTGACCGCGCTCCAGGCCGAGGCGCAGACCGACCACAGCCTCAAGCGGGCGCTGGGCGCGGTCAACCTGACGATGCTCGGGATCGGCGCCATCATCGGCACCGGAATCTTCGTGCTCACCGGCACCGTGGCCGCCCAGAACTCAGGCCCCGCCGTGGTGCTGTCGTTCGTGTTGGCCGGCGTGGCATCGGTCTTCGCGGCGTTGTGCTACGCGGAGTTCGCGTCGCTGGTGCCCATGGCCGGAAGCGCCTACACCTACGGGTACGCCACGCTGGGCGAGTTCTTCGCCTGGGTCATCGGCTGGGACTTGATCCTGGAGTACGCGCTGGGCGCGGTCACGGTCGCGATCGGGTGGTCGGGGTACGTCGTGTCGTTCCTGGCGGACGTCGGGATTCGTGTCCCCCCCCAACTGTCGGCCGCGGCCGGGAGCGAGCTGATCGAGGTGTCGAGCGGCCAGTGGCAGGTGGTAACGCAGCAGTTGCTCGACGGTCTCTCCGCGAGCGGCGTGGATCCGGCGTCGCTGGCGCATACCACAGCCGTCTTCAACCTGCCGGCGGTGATCATCATCGCCATCGTCACCACGTTGCTGGTGATCGGGATCAAGGAGTCCGCCAATGTCAACAACGTAATCGTATTCATCAAGGTGGCCGTGGTGCTGTTGTTCATCATCGGCGCGGTGTGGGCCATCAACGCCGCCAACTGGACCCCGTTCATGCCGGCCAACACCGGCGTCGCGGGCCAGTACGGGTGGACCGGTGTGATGACTGGCGCCGGCATCGTGTTCTTCGCGTACATCGGGTTCGACGCCGTCAGCACGGCCGCTCAAGAAGCCAAGAACCCGCAGAAGGACATGCCGATCGGGATCATCGGCTCGCTGCTGATCTGCACCGTGCTCTACATCCTGGTGTCGGCGATCGCGACTGGGGTGGTGCCCTACCGCGAGCTGGACGTGCCGGACCCCATCGCCGTGGCGGCGGATCGGGCGGGCCTGGGCTGGATGTCGGCCCTCATCAAGTTGGGCGCGATCGCCGGGTTGTCGTCGGTCATCCTGGTAATGCTCCTCGGCCAATCGCGGGTCTTCTGGACCATGTCGCGGGACGGGCTGTTGCCCCCGTTCGTGAGCGCCGTCCACCCGAAGTTCCGCACTCCCTGGATCACGTCCATCGTCACCGGGATCGGGGTCGCGATTTTCTCGGCCCTCCTGACGGTTCGCGAGGCCGCGAGCCTGGTGTCGATCGGCACGCTCCTGGCGTTCGTGATCGTGTCCGTCGGCATCCTGGTGCTGCGGCTCCGCGAGCCCCACCTGCCTCGCGTCTTCAAGACGCCCTGGGTCTGGTTCGTGGCACCCATGGGCGCGATCTCGGCGATCTACCTCATGGTCTCGCTCCCCTGGCGCACCTGGGAGCGGCTCTTGATCTGGCTCGTCATCGGGCTGGTGATCTACTTCGCCTACGGCGTGCGGAAGAGCAAGCTGGCGCAGGCGCCGGCGGCGGGAGACTGACAACCGGCTTTCGGCTGTCAGCTTTCAGCTGGGGGTAGCGTGGAGCTGACAGCCGATAGCCGATAGCTGATAGCCCTCAGGACGGCATAATCCGTTCGGGGCCGCCTTTCTCTTCTTCCTCCAGCTGGTGCAGCAGCGTGTTCACCGTCTGCTGCACCAGCTTTTCGACCTTCACCCCCTGACGCGCCGCTTCGCCTTGGTACGCGTGGTAGGTCTCGTCGCTCAGCTCGGCCCACACCCGAAGCTTGTGCATCTCGCCTCCCTGCCGGGTTACCGCACCGGCACGGCCTTGTGGCCGTAGCAGAGAATGCCGCTCTTTCCCTCTTTGCGGATGCGCCGGAACTCCAGCGCCACCTCCATGCCCGGACCCACCTCGTTGGGCTCGCAGTCAGCGACCTGCACCATGAGGCGGGCCCCTTCCGGCGTCTCCACCACGGCCATGGCGTACGGCGCCTCCATCTGGAACTCCGTGGGGGCCACGTGAATCACGGTGGAGGTCACCACCGTGCCCCGGCGCGAAAGCGCCAGCCTTTCGAATTGTTGGCCCCGGCACGCCGGACAGATGCGCCGGGCCGGATAGACCACGGCCCCGCACCCGACGCAACGCCCCGCCTCCAGCCGGTATCGGGCCGGCACCTCGCGCCAGTATCGTGGACTGGGCATGGCTCAAACCCTCTCGAAGATGTGCACCACCGAGCTGCCGCCCGAGCCGCCCATGTTCTGGGTCAGGCCCACCGCGGCGTCCTTCACCTGGCGTTCCCCCGCCTCGCCCCGGAGCTGCTCGAAGATCTCGATCACCTGGGCGATCCCCGTAGCACCCACCGGATGGCCCTTGGACTTGAGACCGCCGCTGGTATTGACGGGAAGGCGCCCACCCAGCGCCGTCTCCCCGGTCCTCGCCGCTTCGCCGCCTCGTCCCTGCTCCGCGAAGCACAGGGCCTCGAGCACGCAGATCTCCGCGATGGAGAAACAGTCGTGCACCTCGGCGACGTCAATGTCCGCCGGGCCCAGGCCGGCCATGTGGTACGCCCGGCTGGCGGAGAGACTCACGGCGTCCAGGAAGGCCGGGTCGCGCCGCTCGGCCAGGGCCATCGAGGAGGTAGCCAGGCCGCTGGCCCGGATCTCCACCGGCCGGTCGGTGAACTCCTGGGCTCGCGCCAGCGGGCAGAGCAGCACCGCCGCGGCGCCGTCGCTCACGGGGGAGCAGTGCAACAAGCGGAGGGGATCCGCCACCAGCGAGGAGGCCATGACCTGCTCCGGCGTCACCTCCTGGCGGAACTGCGCCTTGGGATTGAGCGCGCCGTGCCGGTGGTTCTTGACGGATACGGCGGCCAAGTCCTCCAGCGTGGTCCCGTGCTGGGTCATATGCGCCCGAGCGATCATGGCGTAGAGACCCGGGAACGTGATGCCGTGGTAGACCTCGTTCTCCTGGTCCGCGGCGGTGGCCAGCACGTTGGTCACGTCTCCGCCGTCGTTCATTTTCTCGACCCCGACGGCCAGCACCAGATCGCTCATGCCGGAGGCGACATCGAGGAAGGCCGATCGGAGCGCCACACCCCCGGAGGCGCAGGCCGATTCCACGCGGGTGATCGGCACGCCGCGGATTCCCAGGTGATCGGCGAGCAGAGGGCCCAGATGCTCCTGGCCCACGAACTGCCCGCCGGACATGTTGCCCACGTACACGGCGTCCACCGTGTCCGCTTTGGCCTGGCGCAGCGCCCCCAGCGACGCCTCCACGAACAAATCGCGCAGGCTGTATCGCCACAGCTCTCCAAACGGCGTCATTCCCGCCGAGACGATCGCGACTTCTCGCATCTTCTCGCATCGAACAACCTCCGCCTACTCGTTCAGCAGGATCTTCTCCCGGTAGTTGGCGTACTGGCCGTAGGTGAGGTAGCGGCGCGGGCCCTCGAGCATGGAGCGCACCGTGGGCGCCCGGCCCCGGCGCTCGGGCAAGAGTTCCGTCGCGCGGAGCACGAAGGAATCGCTCCCCGCACCCGAGCCGAAGGACGTGATCAGGATGAGGTCGTCCGGGTCGGCCACATCCAGGATCGCGGCCAGGCCCGTGGGGGACGAGCCGGAGTAGGTGTTCCCCATGGTGGGCACCACCCATCCGGTCTCGAGCTGCTTCTTGGTGAAGCCCAGGTCCGCGCCCACCGAGAGCGGGAACTTTCCGTTGGGCATGTGGAAGACCGCGTAGCGGAAGTCGGACGGCTTGAGGCCGGTGCGCTCCAGGATCGCCTTGGTCGCCGCGGTAATGTGCCGGAAGTAGGCGGGCTCGCCGGTGAACCGCCCGGTGTGGCGGGGGTAGAACTCGCCCTCGCGCCGCCAGAAATCCGGCGTATCCGTCGTGTAGCTGTAGGTCTCCACCACCTCGGCCAAGACATGGGGTTTGCCGAACAGATACGCCGCGCCACCCGCTGAGGCCGAGTACTCGAGTGCGTCATTGGGAGCGCCTTGGGACGTGTCCGCGCCGATCCCCATGGCGTACTCCGCGCGGCCGGATTCGACCACCGAGAGCGCGACGAACATGGCCTCGGTACCGGCCTTGCAGGCGAACTCGAAATCGGCCACGTGCACCTCGGGCCCCACTCCCAGCGCCTCCGCCACCACCGTGCCGCTAGGCTTCACCGCGTAGGGGTGCGACTCGGAGCCGATGTAGAGCGCGCCCACCAGCCGAGGGTCAATTCCGGCGCGCTCCAAGGCCGCGCGGCCCGCCTCGACCGAGATGGTGATGGTGTCTTCGTCGAGCCCGGGGACGGACTTCTCTTCCAGCAACAGGCCGCGGCGGATGGCCGCGGCGTCCTTGCCCCATTGTCGCGCGATCTCCTCTGCCTTGATCCGATGGCGGGGGATGAACGCGCCGTAACCCACGATTCCGGCCATGCAGGTACCTCGGCAGCTCGGGGTGAGCCGGTCTAACGGCCGCCTACTGGAGCTATGGCGACAAAGCAGCGCCCGGCGGGTTGAAGAGGGAGTGAAATCCGTCTTAAGGCGACAGGGCTGGTGGCGTCATGCGGGCTTCCGGTTCTCCGTCGTTACCGAGAACGCCCCACGCGTGCCTTGACCTCTTCCACCCAGTTCAGCACCACCGCCACCTGCCCCGACTGCTCGGCCGACTCCACCATCAAGAAACGCTGGCCGTCGGGGTGCACGTCCCAGTTGGCGTGGAAGGCGAGGCGCAAGAGCGGGTCTGGAAAGAGCACTTCCCGCGCTTCGACCGAAAAGGCCGGCGACGTGCCTACCCGGACCGACACGATGCCCTCCGCGCCGCGATAGAGCAGCTCCCGGCCGCTGCGCGCCCAGATCGGTTCCTGGCCGCCCTCGGTGGACACCTGCCACCGCCCCCCCGAGCCGGGGAAGGGGCGGACGTAGACCTGCGGCTGACCCGACTCGTCCGACACGTAGGCTAACCAGCGGCCATCGGGCGAGAGCGCGGGCGACGACTCCATGAACGGAGTCTGGAGGAGGGGCTGCGGCACTTGGCCGGCCTCCAGTCGCGCAGTCCAGAGGTCCATTCGCGTGTTCGGGTTGCGCCCTCGTATTGCCAGCATCCGGCCATCGGGGGACCAGACCGTTTCCCAGAGCTCGTTTCTGTCAACCGCCACCAGGACTTGGGCGTCGGCGCTCCCATCCGCCGGCCGCCAGTAGAGGCTGCGACGTCCGTCGCGCGCTGAAGAAAACGCCACGCGCTTCCCGTCGGGGGACCACGCCGGATACGTGGCGTTGCCTTCGAACGTGATGCGGGAGAGCGTGCCGGACTCCACGCCGTAGATCCAAATGTCTTCGCTCCCGCTGTCCGTGATCCTCACCGCGACGCTTCGGCCATCCGGCGAGAATCGGGGAGAGCCGTAGCCCCTCAACTCCTCCGTGAGCGGCGTGACGTTGCCGCGCCGATCCACCAGGACCAACCGATCGCGCGCCGAGCCCCGGAGGTAGACCAGGTTCCCGCTCCCCGACAGCGCGAGCTCCGCGGCGCCACCGGTCTTGACCGTGACTCCCTCGAGCATCGCCACCGGCGGACCGGTCACCCGCAGGCGCTTCAGGTCGAACGGCACCGCGAGCAGTGACTGCTCTACCGTGCCATAGACAATGAAGCCAGACGGCAGGTAGTGCGGGTTCGTGCCCGCGAGCCCGAGCGGCGTCACCCGACCGGTTTCCAGCGACGCCACGCCGATCTGCGCGTCGCTCAGCGTGCCGATCAGCCTGGGCCTGATCGTAACGAGCGCCGCTCGTCCGCCGGGAAGCAGCTCGGGCCGCCCCAGCGTCTGTCCCGAATCCGCCGCCACGATGACCTCGGGCGCGACTCCTCCGGAGGCCGCTACACGCGACAGACCGAACCGACCCGCGAACACGATCTGATCATCCGGACCCCAGGCTGCGCCGCTGGGCTCCGGGACGGCGGCGATCGTGATGGGCGGCCCACCGGCGATGGCCACCTTCCGGAGGCTGCCATCGCCGTAGAAGCCCAGCCACTGGCCGTCGGGCGAGAAGAACGGTCTGGCTCCTCCTCGCGTGCCCGGAATGGCTCGAGGCTCGAACTGGTCCAGGGCCCGCAGAAAGAGCTGCCGCAGTCCGCTGGTCCCCTCCTCTCCGGCGTACACCAGGTACGTCCCGTCCGGTGACAGCGCGATGTTGGTGCCGGGCCACGGCGCGATCCGATCCCCGGCCGGGAGGGCGAGCTCGAACCGCGCGACCTGGGTGCTCCGGTGATCCGCCGGGCGCAGCCAGCCCCAGGCGGCGCCCAGGACGGCCAGGCCGAGCGCAGCGCCAAGGCCGACCGTCGAACGATGGTGAGCCACCCACGTCGCGACGCCGGAGAGCTGCACCACCCACCCGGGCATGCTCGGTCCTGCGGGTCCCGCCGGCTCGCCGGCGGGCCGGGTCAAGGCCTGGGCGAACTGCTGGGCGCTGTTGAATCGATCCGCCGGCAGCTTGGCCAGCGCCTTGTGTGCGGCGGCCTCGACATGGGAGGGGATCGCGCCGCGGGCGAGACGCAGGCGGCGCGGCTCGTCGGTCAACACCTTGGCGATGACCGACTGCACGGTGGGCCCCGTGTGCGGCGGCTCGCCCACCAGCATCTCGTACAACACACACCCGAGCGAGTAGATGTCGGTTCGGCCGTCCAGCTCGCGGTCGGCAGTCGCCTGTTCCGGGCTCATGTACTGAGGAGTGCCCAGCGAGAGCCCCGACTCCGTGATCCTGGTGCCGCCCGCCGCGCGCACCGCCAGGGCGATCCCGAAATCCGCCACCACCGGCTGGCCGTCGTGCAGCAGGATGTTCTCCGGCTTGATGTCGCGATGGATGACCTTGTGGCAGTGGGCGTAGTCGAGGGCGCCGGCCACGGCACGGGTGATCTCGACCGCCTCGTCCACCGGCAACTGCTTCTCTCGAGCCAACCGATCCCGCAGCGACTCGCCCTCAAGGTACGGCATGACGTAGAACAGAAACCGGTCGGCTTCACCCGAATCGAAGAGCGCGAGGATGTGGGGATGTTGGAGGTGAGCGGTGACCCGGATTTCCTGAAGGAAGCGCTCGGCCCCAATCACCGCGGCGAGCTCGGGACGCAGCACTTTGACCGCCACCTGGCGGCCGTGCTTGAGGTCGTGAGCCAGATAGACCGTCGCCATCCCGCCCTGCCCCAGCTCACGCTCGATCAGGTAGCGCTCCGCCAGGGCGGTCTTGAGGCGCGCCTCCCAGTCCAAGGCTGACCCGGACAGAATCGGCGCCGTATAGTGCGGTTCAGCGACCGGCGTGGGTACCGGCGCCATCGTGGCGGAGGGTGCCTGGACCACGGGTAAGGGGATGGGCGCCGGCGTGGGCGCCGGTGGCGTTGCCGTGGGCGCCGGTTTCGGCGGCCGGTTTTGCTGGCAGGCCTGATAGGCCTGGGTCAGCACCGCCTGCGTGCCTTCGGTATTCTTGTCGATCACGACCATGCCGACGGTGCCGTCGCAGCGGAAGGTTTTCCCGCCTTCGTTGAAGGTGGTGTTCTTCAGCGCCAGGAGAATATCCTTTACCGCTTCCTTGATCTGCGCTTCATCCATGCCATGCAACAGCGCGGTGAATTCATCGCCACTGAAGCGCGCCAGGATCGCGGATTCGCCTAGCTTATCGCGGAACATGCGCGCGATCTTGAGCAGCAGCCGGTCGCCGGCGGCGTGGCCGAGCGAGTCGTTTATTTCCTTGAGTTC
>JACPAP010000188.1 GCA_016180765.1 Gemmatimonadota bacterium | reverse complement strand
GAGCCGCACACGTGATAGGGGATGTGCTTGGTGGTGACGGCGTGGTAGAACTGCGGCGTGGGGAAATCCAGATCGGTCCAGCTGGCGGCCCAGTTCCTCGACACCGCGCCGCCGCCGTCGTTGGCGACCACGATGTGGGCGGGGTCGTCCGGATCGATCCAGAGATCGTGGAAATCGCCGTGGGTGCCGTTGTTCACCGACTCCATGGTCTTGCCGCCGTCGGTGGACCGGAACATGGTGGTGTTCTGCATATAGACCACGTCGGCGTTCTTGGGATCGGCGAAGACGTGCGTGTAGTAAAACGCGCGCTGCCGGATGGAGCGCTGATCGTTGATCAGCGCCCAGGTCGCCCCAGCGTCTTCGCTCCGGAACAGCCCGCCATTCTCGTTCTCCACCAACGCGTAGACGCGATTCGAAGTGGCCCCGGACACCGACACACCGATCTTCCCCACCACGCCCGAGGGCAGGCCGGGGTTGTGCGTGATCTCGGTCCAGGTCTCGCCGCCGTCGGTGCTCTTGAACAGGCCGCTGCCCGGCCCGCCGCTGGACATCTGGTATTCCTTGCGATAGGCCTCCCACAGCGCCGCGTACATCACGTGGGGGTTGTTGCGGTCGATCGCGATGTCCACCGCCCCGGTCTTGTCGTCGCGGTACAGCACCTTCCGCCAGGTCCGCCCGCCGTCGGTGCTCTTGAACAGGCCGCGCTCGGCGCTGGGCACGCTGTATTTGCCGAACGACGCGACGAAGACGATCTGTGGGTTGGTGGGGTGGACCCGGATCTTGGCGATCCCATGCGACTCACTGAACCCGGCGTGGGTCCAGGTCTTGCCGCCGTCCGTGCTCTGGTAGACCCCGTCGCCAGGCATGATGTTGCCGCGGATGCAGGTCTCGCCCATCCCGATGAAGACCAGGTCGGGGTTGGTCTCGCTCACCGCCACCGCGCCCACCGACGCGCTCCGGACCTGCCCGTCGGTGACCGGGAACCAGGTCTCGCCCGCGTCGGTGGTCTTCCAGAGGCCGCCGCCGGTGGCGCCGAAATAGGCTTCGTCGGGGCGGCCCTTCACCCCGCTCACGGCGATGGATCGCCCGCCGCGGTCGGGCCCGATGTTGCGCCACCGGTAGGCGCTGAGCAGGGTCGAGTCCAGCACCACCGGGCGCAACGAGGTGGCCGGCGCGGCTGGCGCCCGCTGCGACTGAAGGGGCATGGCGGCGCCGAGCAAGGCGGCGCCAGCGGCAAGCAGAGAAACGGAGAATCGTGGCATGAGGATCGCCCGTCCGAAGGAGTTGGTGCAGTAAGGCGTGGGCTTGGTCGCATTCACGTCGCATCGAACCCGGCGAACTCGCCCCGCTGGTACCCGTTGCCCTGGTATTCCTGGTCGTCGTGGATCCCGATCTCGGACGTGTAATAGCCTCGCACGGTCCACCGCTTGAGCTGGTTGAAGAAGCGCTCCGGCGGCGTCTTGGGGTCGGAGTCGCCCGCCGCCATCCGGGTCAACACGGCGACCCGCTGGTCGGGCGCAGCTTCGAGGAACGGCGTTCCGTTGAGCTCACGGGAGAGCGCATCCACCGCCTGGAGGCCGGCTCGCCACAACGCTTGCCACTCGGGGTCCAGGGATTCCGCCAGCCGGCCGTCGATGTAGCCGGCCACTCGTGCGGCGCGCGCGCCGGGCGAATGGTCGTCCGTGGGAATGATCAGCTCGGTGAGCTGGTCCAGCAGCGCGAACTCCGCCGCGGTCAAGAATCGGCCTGGCGCGCCGCGGGAGCACGCCGCCACCGCCCCGGCGGTCAGCAGCGGGGCTGCGGCCAGCGCCGCCGCGGTGGTCTGGATCATCTCGCGACGCGACAGCGACTCCGACGGGTCCGTCATAGATTCCCCTTCCTGAGTTCGTCCGCCAGGTAGTCACAGGAGCGCCACGCCAGGGCCATGATGGTCCATGTGGGATTCTGACACGATGCGCTCACGTGGCTGCTCCCATCCACCACGAACAGGTTCGCGACGTCGTGCGATTGCCGCGGTCGCGACCATGTCCTCGGCCATCCTGCGCTCGTTGTCCCCGAACTGGTAATGGAACCGCAGGACCGGGATCCCCCAGCGGTCCTTCACCTCGGGATCGAGGTCCATGTAGTTCTCGTATCGGGGGAGGACCTCGCCGAAGCCGCCCATACTGATGAAGGCGCCCGCGTGATCGCGCACGGCTTTCTTATAGGCGCGGCCAAACCCCGGCGCGTCCAGGGCGCCCGGCGGGAAGATCGCGTGTCCGCTGCTGCCCTCGAAGCCGTAACCTCGGATGAAACCGGGCTGGCGCTCCTTGAGGTTCCGGAACCGGGGAACGTAGAACCCGCCCGGACGACCGTCGTCGAGGGTGTGCGGCTTCCCCACCAGGTCCCGCACGAGACCGGTGATGGAGGGCCCCATCAGGTGCTCGCAGAAGTTGTGGCCCACGTGGCCGCTCGCGTTGCCGATGCCGTTGGGGTGCTGCGGCGAGCGCGACAGCAGCATGAGCCGGGCGGACTCGAGCGTGGAGGCCGCCAGCACCACGACCTTGGCTTTGGCCTCGTAGGACTCTCGAGTTTCGCTGTCGAGAAAGGCGACGCCACGCGCCCGTCCGGTGTTCCGGTCGACCAATACTTCATAGGCGATGGCGTTGGTGCGGAGCGTGAGATTGCCGGTGTCCATCGCCGGGTAGATCAGCCCGGTGGGCGCGTCGAACGCGGCGTGGATGTCGCACCCTCCGGGCCGCCGGTTGCAGGCGCCGCGGCCGTAGCATTTGCTGCGGTACTTGTTGTGCTTGAGCCCGTCGGTCGTGACGCCGGCGCGATACGGCGTCAGAACGCGACCCATTGCCGCCAGCCGTTCCCGCAGCTTCACCTCGCCGAAGTTGAGCTTGGTGGGCCGCTGGAACAGGCTGTCCGGCAGGTGCGGCAGGTTCTCCTTGACGCCGCTGACGCCGAGGTAGCGATCGACCTGGTCGTAGTAGGGCGCCAGGTCCGCGTAGGAGATGGGCCAGTCCTCGCCGTAGCCGTCGTGGGATCTGGCCTTGAAGTCGTAGTCGGAGAGGCGGAGGGCCAGACGGCCCCAGATGTTGGTCTTGCCGCCCAGGCAGCGGGCCCGCACCCAGGCGTAGCGGGTCCCGGTGTAGGGGTGATCCTTCTCGTCCACCAGGATGTTCTTGGCGTAGTCGCCTCCCGACCATCCCCCCACGTACGAGTAGACGTGCTGGAACGCGGTGCCCTTGGCGTAGGGAGGCTGCCGGATGGTGTATTCGTTGAACGAAAGGCCGTGCGATCCCGGCGGAAGCTCGCCGCGGCGCGGGTGATCGTACGGCCACTCCATCGAGCGCAGCTCGCGTTCGATGGGAAGCTGCTTCCCCGCCTCGAGCAGCAGCACCTGCATGCCGTGGGTGGTGAGGACGTGCGCGGCCATGCCCCCAGCCGCGCCGGAGCCCACGATCACGGCGTCGTAGGTCCGAGATAGGTCGACGTCCCGCTGCAGAAGTAGGGGAGCCCTAACCGGGGTCATCGGGGAATTCCTCGTTGGGCGGAGGCTCTGGTGATTCGGGTCGAATATCGCGTCCGCTAAGCTTCGCCCGGCTCGCGGGGCGCGCAAGGTGAACCACGCGCCGGCTCGTCAAGGCCTGGGGCGCCGTTGGGCAAACAGCCACCGGACGAACTCGTCCGAGCCGTAGGCGGCGTCCCAGGCGTTGTGATCCACACCGAGCAGCTCGGTGTATCGAACGTCTGCGTTCGCTGCACCGAGCGCGGCCGCAGGGTCGCGGGACCCTGCGACCGGCACCACGCGATCGACTTCCCCGTGGAAGATCCAGATCGGGACCCGCTGAAGGCGTCGCGCGAGGGCCGGTAGGGCGGGACCGCTGTCCACGGGGACCACCGGGTCAAAGCGACTGTCGAACGGGACCGGGATCACCCATCCGCAAATGGGGGCCACGGCTGCGAACAGGTCGGGGTTTCGATACGCCAGGTACCACGTGCCCCGACCGCCCATAGAGAGCCCGGTCAGGTACAGGCGGGCAGGATCGGTCCCAAAATCGGCCATCGTCTGTCTGAGGGCGGCGAGCGCCATCTGTGCCGGGATCCCGGACCAGAGGGAATCCGCCGGGACCTGTGGAAAGACGACGATGGCGGGGTAGCGTGTGGCGTTGCGCCGAATGGCGGGACCCAGGCCGACGGTGGTCTGCAACAGGCCATCGCTGCCCCGTTCTCCGGCACCATGGAGGAAGAGGATCACCGGCCAGGCCTCGGTGGCGGAGTACCTTGCCGGGACGTAGACCTGATACCGATATGTCTGGCCGGCCACCGTGATCACGCGATCAAGAAATCCCGTCTGGACTGGCTGAGCTGCGATTGGTGCAGCCGGCATGGCGGCGACTGCCGCCAAAAAAACAAGGACACGCAGCATCACGGCGCGCCTCGAGCGGTTGAGGGCCGTCCGCGGTTGCGCATCGACACGCTCAAGTCGACCAGCACTTGGACCGCTTCCGGGGAGCCCGAGCGGCCACCGCATCGCGAAACAACGAGTCGAGCTGGCCGGGACGGTCCACCATGGCTGGTCCTTCCTGGGGAGAGCGCCCCGGGGTTACCGGCGTCCGGTTGGCATCGCGGGTGGCGGCGCTGGAGGGGTCGGGGAGTTCCAGATGTCGACCGCCACCTTCCAGCTGCCATCAGGCTCTTTCCTCCAAACGTGGAAGTCCCGGAGTTCCTCCGAAACCGGCGCGCCCTTGGGGTCGGTCACCGTCACCCGGGCGGTGTTGATGGTGTAACCCATCCCGCCGGTGGCAGAGACTTGAACATCGAGGGGCGTGAACCCGACGGTCAGGCCCGGCGTATTGAGCATGTTGGTTCCGTACTGTCTCACCCCATCGATTCCCGAGACCGTGGGTTCGTTGGGCGGGTACATGACCGCGTCGGCAGTGTACCAAGCGACGAGGGCGTCAATGTCCTTCGACTGCGCCGCGGCGCTGTAGGCGCTGTCGGCCCGGCGCAGCGCGGTCCGTTCGGCGGTCAGGTCGACCCGGGGCGCACAGGCGCTACCGGCGGCGACTGGGACGGCGAGGAGAAGCGAGAGCATCTTCATATGTGGTCTCCTTTGCGTGGGGCGCGCTAACGAATTTCCGCCAGGCGCCAGCGTTGCCACGGGTCACACCGAACCAGGCTCCATCCACTGAAACACCCGAAGCCCTTGCTTGTCCGTGAAGGAGCCGACCGCGATCATGATGAAGTCGATCAGCGCCCAGATACCGATCCCTCCCAACGTGACCAACTGCAGAATGCCCGTCCCCACCTTGCCGACGTAGAAACGATGGATGCCCAAAACGCCAAGGAAGAAGCAGAGCAACAGCGCCACCAGTCGGGACTTGGGGGAAATGTCGGTAGGGGCCATTGTCGAGTTCCTCCTCTTGGGTTAGGCAGCGGTGCGCTCGCTGGCGAGTCGACGGCGCACGTCACCTTGGCAAAACAGCGAAGGCCATCGTCGCTCCCACGTACGGATCAGCGGCTAAGGTGCGGACGTCCGGCCAGGGGCGCAAGGAGCGTTGATTGAGGCAGCAGCGCGATGGAGTGGGTTACCACCCCGACCGCCATAAAGGTAGCGAAGGCCGAGAGACGGTCCGGGCCGAAGCCTTGCAAAGGCCTGAGGGACCCAATCGCGATAGAGCTGACGGATCGCCTACTGGTCGAAAAGGTCGGTTCGGCCCTCTGCCACACCGTACCAGGGGCGCAGATGAACGGCGCCGTCGAAACCGTGCGCCAGGTAGCGCATGATGGCGTCCATCTCCGCGGGTGTGTACTGGGTGTAGTGGCAAGCAAATGCCTGGTGCGCCGCCTCGAAGTCCTCAGGCGCGAACGGCACGACGATGGGCAGGTGTTTCTGCGGAATCGAGGTAACCTCCGGCCGAGCTGGCGGCGCGTCCTTCATGCGTTCGCTTGGCAACGAGGGATAGTACAGCGCGCGCGGTATTCCCTCTCCGCCGCTTTGCACGACCTCGGTAACTACGGCACCAACCAGCCGGTGGTCCGGATGCCCGGTCCCGCCTTCCGGACCGAAGCTGATCACCGCCTCCGGCTGCAGGTCGCGAAGCACGCGGCGCACCTCCTCGCGAAGACGGCCCAGGCTAGCAAAAGACGCCAGGCCGGCATCCTCGAGGCCGAGCAAAATAGGTGCATGGATACCCAACTGCCGAGCGGCGCAGCGCGCCTCCCGTGCTCTGGCGGCCGCAAGAGATTCGCCGGCGGGCACACCCGCATGCTCGCGAACCCCCTTGCGTCCGTCTGTGGCGATCACCAGGTACACCTCGTGGCCCTCGCGCGCGTAGCGAGCCAGTAGCGGTCCAACAATCCTCTCATCATCGGGGTGCGCAAACACGGCCACCAGTGTGTACTTGGTCTCCTGTGCCTCGAGGGGAAGAGACACCAACAGCGTGCAGCCGAGAAGCATGCACAGATTCTTGATGCCCCAAAGGTTGATCGCGATCTCGAGTCGATGGTCGGCCATGAGGATTCCCCGGGGTGCCACCGCACGGTACCGCTCTTCTAACGTCTCTCGAACGCTACGAAGGCCACCCGGCGACTATCAGGCGACCATGACGGAACATTGATGGTCCCC
>JACPAP010000131.1 GCA_016180765.1 Gemmatimonadota bacterium | reverse complement strand
GAAGTTGTTGTCCTCCGCGGGACGCAGCTCCCGCCGGCTGCGCATGACCGCCTCCGCCTGCTCCATGGCCAGCTGCATCTCGGGAACCGAGCGGGCCTTGATCAGGACCAGGTCCACGATGCCCGGGGGATTGACGAACCGCTTGACCGGCGCGTGGGCCGGCGCCACGGCGAACTTGTCGAGCGAGATCCCGAAGAGATTGCCCTGCGCCTCGACCACCCCCACCACCCGATACGGGATGGCCTGGATCTTCACCTCCCGGCCGATCGGGTCCTGTCCCTCGAACAGGCGGTCCGCCAGCTCGTGGCCCAGGACCACCACGGGCAGGCCGGCCCGGGCCTCCTGAGCGGTGAAGGTGCGCCCCTGCTCGATAGCATAGTTCTTGATCTCGAAATACTTCTCTCCGGCGCCGGTCACCTCGACGTCGCGCGCCACCTTGCCCCCATACTGAAGCGTGGCTCGGGCGGTCGATTGCTCCGCCGTAATGACGGGCACCCGGATACCCGCCGCCACCGCGTCGGCGTCGTCCCGGGTGATGCGCGGGCGTCGCCGCCAGGAACGCCAGGTCTCCTGCGGGACGTCGCCGCTGAACTCGGGGAAACGACGCAGATGAAACGTGTTCATGCCGAAGAAGGTGCCGGCGAACTTCTCCGTCATGTACCGGTTCATGCCCGCCACGATAGACACCACGGCGATGAGGAAGGTGACGCCGATGAAGACGCCGAGCAGCGAGAAACCGCTCTTCATCTTCTGCGACCAGATCATCTGGAGTGCCAGTCTGATCGCTTCGACGAAGGGCATGGCTCAGGCCGCGGCTTGCAGGACGTCGCTGTGAACCAGCCCGTCGCGCAGCGTCACCACCCGCCGGGCGTGCGCCGCGATGTCGGCCTCGTGGGTCACCATGATCACGTTCTGGCCCTGGGCGTACAGGCTGGCGAACACGGCCATGATCTCCGCGCTGGTGGCGGAGTCCAGATTGCCGGTGGGCTCGTCGGCCAGGAGGATGCTGGGGTCGTTGACCAGGGCGCGCGCAATGGCCACGCGCTGCCGCTGGCCGCCGGACAGCTCGTTGGGCTGGTGGTGCATGCGATCCTGGAGCCCCACGCGCGCCAGGGCGTGGGCGGCGCGCCGCCGCCGCTCGCTCGCCTTGGCGCCGGCGTAGATCAAGGGCAGCTCCACGTTGTGCAACGCGCTGGCGCGAGGCAGCAGGTTGAACGTCTGGAACACGAAGCCGATTTCCCGATTCCGCACCCGCGCCAGCCGGTCGTCGGCTATGCGGGACACCTCGGTCCCGTTGAGCCAGTACTCTCCCGCCGTGGGCGTGTCGAGGCAGCCGAGCAGGTTCATCAGCGTGGACTTGCCGGAGCCCGACGGGCCCATGATCGCGACGTACTCGTTCCGATGGATGGTGAGGTCCACCCCCCGGAGGGCCCGCACCACCTCGCTGCCCATGTCATAGTCGCGCGTGAGCCCCTGCACCCGGATCAGTGGTCCGCCGCTCATGGCTGCTTCTCCCCAGGCGCCGCCGCCTTCATGGCCCGCACCCGCGAGCTGTCCTTGAGATCCCGGATCGTCTGGTACGGGCCGGCCACGATGGTGTCGCCCTGGCGGAGCCCGTCCAGCACCTCGAAGTACTCTTCGCCGGCGATGCCTACTTTGACCGGGCGGAACTGGGCCGTCCCCCCGTCCACCACGAAGACGCCTTCCGTCTCCTTCTTGGCCTTGGTGGTATCCACCGGCGCGGTCTCGGTGGAGATCGGCGTATGCTCCCGCACCGTGAGCGCGATGATCGGGATGCTGAGCGCGCTGTCCCGCGTGGCCGTGACGACCTTGGCCGTGGCGGAAAGGTCCGGACGGATGTCCGCCGGCGGGCGGTCCAGGGTCACCTCGACGTCGTAGTCCACCGCCCGGTCAGCGGTTCCAGATGCGGCGGCGGCCGCGGCGGGGAGGATCGCGCTTTGCGCCACTTTCGTGACCCGCCCGGAGAAGGTCGTGTCCGGGAAGGCGTCTATGGACACGTCCGCGGAATCCCCCAGGTGCAACCGCACGACGTCGGTCTCGTCCACTTGCACCTTGACCAGGATCACCGAGAGATCGCTCACCGTCATCAGCAAGCCGGTCTCACGGGAGAACGTGCCGGGAACGGCGACTTCGCCCTCTTCCACCGCCACCCGCGTCACCTGGCCATCAATCGGCGAGCGCAGCACCGTCTTGGCCAGCGCGTCCTGCGCTTCACGCAGGCCGGCGCGTGCTTGGCTCACCTGGTGGTCCGACGAGGTGGCCAAGGCCTCTGCCACGTCGTATTGGGTCTGGGCTTGCTCGAGCTGTTCGTCCGAGACCAAGTTGGGCGCCGTCTGCTTGAGCGTGTTGGCTCGGTCCAGGGACCGCTTCGCCTGGTCGCGGTTGGCCCGGGCCTGCAGTGCCGAGGCCTCGGCGGAGGACAACATGGCCTGGGCACGCGCCACCGCGGCCTCGTACTGGGACGGGTCGATCCGCAGGAGCAGGGTGCCCTTGGTTACCGCCTGCCCCTCCTTGACGGGGATCGCCACGACCCGGCCGGTGATGTCGGCGCTGATGTCCACCTTGCTCTTGGGCACGATGCGCCCGCTGGCGGTCACGGTGGCGACCAGCGGCCGTTGGCTCACCGGCTCGAGGCGCACTTGCACCGCCCGCTCCCGCCGTGCCGCCGTGCTCAGCACCACCGCCAGCACCAGGACCGCGAGGACGCCGCCGAAGAGGAACAGTCTGTTGCGTCGTGACATGTCAGGTCCTAATTGAGATGCTTGTCTAAGTATCTAAACCCGCCGTCGCTATCGCAACGGCCGGCCCACCGCGGTCTCCAGCTGCACGATGGCGCGGTGGTAGTCGTAAACCGCACGCACGTAGTCCGCCTCGGCCTGCTGGGCTGCGGCCTGAGCGTCCAGCACGTTCAGGAACGTGGCCGAGCCCACGCGGTACTGCTCGGTCGCCAGGCGCAGCCCCTCCTGGGCCGCGGCCCGGTTGGTTTGCTGAATGGCAATCGTCCGGTAGCCCGTCTGGACCCCGTAGTGCGCCTGGCTGACGTCGGTGCGCACCTGGAGGCTTCGCGCCCGGACCAGCTCGCGCGCATCATCCGCCTGCGCTCCCGCCTCCGCGGCCCGGAGCGGCCGGTTGAATTGCGTGAAGATCGGGAAGGAGACCCCGACGCGCGCGAAGAATGGCTGGCGGGTGTAGCTCCCGAAGTCCAACAGCGAGACGGCGGGGTACCGGGTTTGGACCCCCTCGATAATCAGGGCGGTGTCAGCCGCCGAGAGCGTGGTCGAAGGACAGGGGAGCGCGGTCCCCCCGGGGTTCAGCAGATTGGCGTTGACGTATTGGCATTGCTCAGCCGTCGCGACTGCATCCTGTTGGGCCGAGGTCAGCGCGTTGCTGATCACCGGATTCAGGTCCGTGAAATGCTGGGTGAATCCCGACCAGCCCGCCGAGAACGAGAACGTGGGGAGCCACGACGATTTCACCGCCCGCTCGTTCCAGACCGCGGCGTTGTGGCGGGCCTTGAGCGAGTTGACATCCGGATTGTGCGCCTCGGCCTCGGTCAGGAGCTGCTCCAAGTCCCAGGTGGGCTCCACCACCGGGAAGGTATCGGAGAGGCCGACGACCGCCGGGTCCGCCGGCGCGACAACCCCCATCTGCTGGAACAGGCGCAGCTTCTCGACGATAACGGCCTGCTGGGCCTGGATCAGCGCTACGTCGGCCCGGCCTTTCTGCACCTCCGCCTGGCGGACGTCCAGCACCGTCGTCTGTCCCACCTGATACCGTGCCTGCGCCAGCCGAAGCGCCTCGTCGGCCCGTTTCTGCTGCGCTTCGGTCAGCCGCACGTTGTCCTGCGCCTGGAGCACGCTGAGGTACTGGTTGACCACCGCGGACCGGAGATTCATGCGGGCGCCGGTAATCCCGGCACCGGTCGCGGACAACTGCGCGCGCGCCAGTCCGGGCTGAGACAACGTCTGTCCGGAAAGCTGCCAGTTGAGCGTGAGCGAATAGCTGGAGCCCAGCAACCCCGACGGCTGGACGAAGGCCTGGGTCAGGAAGGTCTGGGACCCGGGCCCGCTATACTGGACGCCCCCGCTCGCCGTGAAGCTTGGAAGGAACGTGGACGCCAGCGCGTTGCGAACCCCCCAGCCGGCCGGCCCGCGGTTGTTCTGGACCTGCCGGTAGACCGGGCTGAATTGGTTGGCCAGGTCAATGGCCTCTTGCAGGCCCAGCGACTGGGGAACGGAAGGGAGGGGGCGATCCTGAGCGATCGACGCCGTCGTGGCGCCGACGGCCGCCAGCGCGGCCAGCATGAGCGAGCGAGACATCATGGGCAACCCTTGGTTCTGGTCCAGGCGTTTTGGAGTCACGCAGCCCGTACGCACCCGTACGTTGCGAAGTTTCAGCGTGTTACGCGTGTCGCGACAGGTCGGAAACTAGCAGGCTGGAGTCATGCGACCAAGCGCAGATGTCGCGCGCCGGGGCGAAGTTACGCGGGGCTGAAAGGCAGAAAGGGCAGAACCATGGCAGAAAGAGGGCAGATGAAGGGCAGAACTGCCGTTTTCCTGCCCTTCTCCTGCCCCTTCTGCCCCTAACGCGATTCCCGCTCCGCCATCAGGCTCAACGCCGGGATCTCGACCTTCATGAGCCTGCCGTCCTGGTCGTACCAGAGATGCCGCTCCTGGGAGCCGAGGCGCAGCACGTCATGACGGAGTTCCCGGGGTACGCCCTGGAGCGTGGTCCGTTCGGTGCCCCGGTCCACGACTTCCGCGGGCAGCCGCGCACCGCTCCGAGGGAAGACGGCCTGCCGCGTGCCCCGCGCCGGGGGGATGGCGTAGAGGCCAAAGACCGAGTCGTCGGCCACGATCTCGCGGCCCGTCGCCGGCAGCTCGCGGGCACTCTCGCCGCCGGGGCGGACCACCCGCAGGGTCACGCGGCGGGGCCCAAAGCGAGCATAGACTCGGGCTTGGCCGTCGCCGTGGATGTCGAACTGCACTTGGACCGGGATCGAATCCGGGCCTAGTTCCACGGCGGGGGAGAGCGTGACCCTGGGGGACGCCGGCGGATAGGTCGCGGTGGACGTGATGGTATAGCCGTCCGGCCCGCCCGAACGACCGCGGCGCACGGTGAACTCCTCGCGGCCCACCACGGCCCCGCTCCGGGAGATGACCAATGTGCCGGCGTCCAGGATCGGTCCTTGAGGCGCGGCGGACACGGCGGGCACGGCGGTCGCGGTCAGCACCGCCAGCGCCAAGGAAACCCTACGCGGGTTCACGGCGGAACACCCGGGAGGCGATGCGGTCATAGATCAAACCATACAGGCGGGCTCCCTCGTCGGCCGTGGCGGTGGTGGGCCGCCCGAAGGAGCCCGGGGTTCCCCGCGGGATGGCCCTGGCCCCACCGTGCCGGTAGCGGCGCGCCTCACGCGGCGTGGGCAGGAAATCCCGCGCCTGGTCGCGGGCCACCAACCCGCCGTCGATGTATAACAGCAGGGACGTGTCCACCGGGCCTCCGTGAACCGGCACGTCATCGGGGCCGTTCTCTTGGGAGAGTGGAATGGCGAAGATGTCTACCGTGCGAACGACCGCTTCTCGGGTTCGCAGCGTGCTCAGCGCCTCCTGATGGGGATCCTGGCCGTGCGCCGTGAGAATCACGAACTCGCGGACGCCCCCGGCCTCCCAGGAGCCGACCAGGTCGTTCATCAGCCGGTGCAGCGTCTTGCGGCGCAGACCCGCGCTGCCGGCGAAGGGTTCCTCTGTGCCGGCATTGACGCCATACTCGACGGTAGGCGCGGCGAGCACCCCGAACTCGGCGGACAGGTCGGAGGCCAGGCGCTCGACTATGATGGTGTCACAGCCGAGGGGCAGATGCGGCCCGTGTTGCTCGGTGGTGCCGACGGGCACGATGAGGCGCGGGTCTCGAGCCAGATGGGCCCGGACCTGGGCGGGAGTTAGGAACTTGATCCGTAAGGCGTCGCGGTGAGCGGCTACCGGATGCGTCACTGGGAGGGGAGCGGTCTGGCGACCGCAGGGGCGCTGTCCGCCTGGACGGCCGCGGGCGGGACGGTCTGGGCCCTCGTGGCGCTGGTCGCGGCGGGGGCGACCCTGGCGCTGGTGGCATTCCCGTCGCCCGAGTGGAACCGGGCCCGCTCGCGGCGGTTGCCGCTGCTGCTGGCGCTGGCGGGCGTGGTGGGCTCCCTCGGGGCGCTGGTGGCGGCGCGGAGGATTCGCGCCGTGGAGACCGACTGGCCCGCGGTGCGCGAGGCGCTGGTCGAAGACGCCCGCCGCCGGCTCGATGCCACGTTGGGCGAAGCGGTGGACCTGGCTCGAGCGCTCGCGGCGCGGTCGGCCCGGGCGGCGGATGCCTCCCCTTCCGCCCAGTTCTCCCTGCTGGCGGCGGAGCTCCGGCGCGGCGCCCCGGAGCACGGCGTGGTGCTCTTCGACGGCGCGGAACGACCGCTGGCCTGGGCCGGGCGACATCGGGTACCGGTCACCCTTCCCCGGGATGAGCTGGACGCATTCATCACCCCATTTTACGCCGTGCTCACCGCGCGGCGCCAGCACGGCGCATGGACCGCCGCGAGTCAGGTGTTGCTGGCGGCGGACGCGGCGGTCCCGGATCGCGGGCAGTCGGTGGCCGAGCGGTTCGCCCAGCGCACCGGCGTGGGGCTGGAGTTCTTCCCGCCGCGCGCCGCGCCGGCGCTGTGGACCGACGTGTTCGACTATTGCCTGCCTGGCTGCCGGGCGGTGGGGGTGGTGCCGGACACCTTGTTCAGCGTGCGGGCCGTGCCTCCCGCGCAGGGGGAGCGCAAGCTCCAGCTGGTGGCGAAGGGGCAGCGCTGGACGGCGATCGCGGCGACGCTGAGCTTCATTCTGGTGGCGGTGGCCGGCGGCGCGGTCGCGCGGTACGCCGCCGTCGCCGGCGTGGTGGGAACCTATCTGTTCACCTCGGCGGGGGAGCATGTGGAGTTGGGCGCGGCCTTCTCTGCCGCCACCTACTTCTTCGAGCCGCTGGGGGCCCTGTCCGCCTCCGCCGGAGCGCTGTTGCTGAGCGCGGCACTGGCGACCGTCGTCGCGGCCGGTCTGTGGCGCGGGGGCTGGGGGCGGCGCCGGCTGGGCCAGGGCCTGGCGGCCGCGCTGGTCATCGCGACGCCGTACACGCTGTCGTCGCTGGCGGGAGGGATCACGCCGCCGGGCGGCGGCGTCTCGCCGGCGCTGTGGCTCTCGTGGCAAGTCACGATCACGGCGGCATCGGGCGCGCTCCTCGCGCTCGCGGCGGCTGGGTTGCGGACTCCAGGGGTGCGCGATACCGCCCGGTGGACCATGTGGGCGGGATTCGCCTGGGCGGCTGGCCTCGCGGTCGCGGGTTTGATTCTCTGGTCTCCCCCGCGGGGGTGGCCGCCGTGGTTCGTGTTCCTCTGGGTGCCGGCCCTGGTCCTGGCCGTGCAACCGGCGAAGCTGATGCGCGGCGCGGCCAGCATCGCCGTGGTCGTGGGATCGGCGGCAGCGCTCCTGGCGTGGGCCGCGACGGTGCAGGGTCGCGTGGCGCTGGCCGAGCGTGACCTGGCGCGGCTCGAGGGCAGCGAGGAGCCGGTGACCGCGGGGTTGCTGGAACGCTTCGGCCGCGCGCTCGCCGAGGATCCGGTGGCCGGGAGCGCCGCAGCGCTGTACCGGGAGTGGCGCCGGTCTCCCTTCGTGGCCCCGGAAGGCGACTATCCCGCCGTGTTGGCGACCTGGGATCCGGCCGGCGGGCTGGTGGCGCGGCTCGACCTGGCCGAGCTGGACCTCCCGACGCCGCTGCTGCAGGCGTTGGCCCGGTCCGCCGCCGGCGCCCGCACCCCGAAGGTGGAGGCCGATCACCGGGTCCCCGGGGTGCGCTACGTGTTGGCGGTGCCGTATGCCGACGGGTCCGTGGTCACGGTGGGCGTCGGGGCTCGGTCTCGCGCGTTCCCGCCGGTCCGGGTCGCCCGGTTCCTCCGTGGAGAACGCGTACTCGCAGCCCCGTACGAGATCTCCCTCTCGGAGCCCTTCGCCCGCTCCCTGCCCGACTCGCCCAGCTGGCGGCGAGAGGGCTGGGTGGTTCGCTCGGAACGCTCGCTCGACTCTCCCAGCGGTAGCCGCCATGTCCACCTGCGGGTGGATCTGGGCACGCCGACCCAACTGCTGGTGCGCGGTGTCCTGGTGGTCTTGGTGGACGTTGCGCTGGTGGGCTTGCTGTGGCTCGCCGGTGTCGGGTTGGCCGGCCCGGTGAGGCTCGCGGTCGCGGGGTTGGGGCGGGCGTGGGCGCGCTCGTATCGCGGGCGGCTCACGGTGGTGCTGAGCGTGTTCTTTGTCGCTCCGACCGTGGGGTTCGCGGCCTGGAGCATCGTGCGGGTGCAGGCCGAAGCCGACAGTGGGGCCCAGCTCCTCACCCGCCAGACCCTACGGGACGCCGCGGCCGCGACGCGGGATCTGGGGCCGGATTTCGGCGGACCCGGGGCCGAGGGCTTGAGGGACCTGGGGGGCCGCTTCGGCGCCGACCTGCTGGTGTACGAGTCGGGCGTCTTGGTCGCGACCAGCACGCCGGTGTTGCAGCAGCTCGGGCTGGTGGATCCGTACCTGCCGCCGGCGGCGTATCGCCATCTGCTGATCGAAGACGACCTCGAGGTGGCGCTGGAGGCGGGGATCGGCGGGCGCAGCACGCAGGTCGGCTACCGCAACATCGGGGTGTGGCGTGGCCGGCCCCTGGTGCTGGGCTCGCCGCGGCTGGTGGACGACGCGGAGCTGTTGGCCCGCCGGCAGGACCTGGCGCTGACGCTCACCCTCGCTACCCTGGGTGGGCTGGCGGCCGCGGCGTGGCTGGCGGCGCTGGCGGCGCGGGCGTTGGCCAAGCCGGTGCATGCGCTGCGCGCCGCGGCCGTGTCGATCGGCCGGGGCCAGCCGGCGCCGCCGCGCGATCCCGCGGTGCCGGCCGAGTTCGTCCCGGTGGTGGAGGGGTTGGAGCGGATGGCGCAGGACGTGCGGGCGAGCCAGGCGGCGTTGGAAGCGGCCCGCCGGCGCACGGCCGCGGTGCTGCGGAGCGTCGCGACGGGCGTGGTCGCGTTGGATCGAGACCTCAAGGTGGCGATGGCCAACCCTCGGGCGGAGGAACTGCTGGGCGTTCCCCTCCGCGAGGGAGCGGACGCGCGGGAGCTCACCGGGGAGGATTGGCAGTCGTTGTGGGAGTGGGTCGAGGCGTATGCCAAAGGCGGCGCGGAGCCTGAGGCGCACGAGCTGGTGGTGGACGAGCGGCGGATCCGGGCGCAGGTGGCGGCGTTGGGGGGTGACGGGGGCTGCGTGGTGGCGCTGGACGACACCACGGATCTGGCCCGAGCGGTGCGGGTGCTGGCCTGGGGCGAGCTGGCCCGGCAGATCGCCCACGAGATCAAGAACCCGCTGACGCCGTTGCGATTGGGCATCCAGCACCTCGAGCGGGCCTACCGGGATCGGCGGGAGGATTACGCGGAGACGTTGCGCCGCACCGCCCAGCAGATCCTGGCCGAGATCGAGCGGCTGGACGCGATCGCGCGTGCCTTTGCGCGCTTCGGGGCGCCGCCGGCGGAGACCGGTCCGCTGGCGCGGGAGAACCTGGCCGACGCCGCGCGCGAGGCGGCGCAACTCTACGCGCTGGGGGCGGATGCCAGCGTCCAGGTGGAAGGCCCGCCGGGCGTGTACGCACGGGTGCGGCGGGACGAGTTCAAGGAGGTGCTGGTCAATCTGGTGGAGAACGCCCGCACCGCCGGCGCCTCGCGGGTGCGGATCGTGGTGCAGCCGGCGGACGGCGGCGCGCGCGTCGAGGTCGCCGACGACGGGAAAGGGATACTGCCCCAACACCTGCCGAGAATCTTCGAGCCCCAGTTCTCCACCACGACCAGCGGTGCGGGCCTGGGGCTCGCCATCTGCAAGCGACTGGTAGAGTCGTGGGGTGGTGTGATCCAGGTCACCAGCGAGGCGGGGCGGGGCACCACCGTGACCATCGTGACGGAGGGCTAGGCGCAGGGAACCGGGAGCCTGCGACGAGGGTTTATATTCCCGTCACCCTCCATCCCCTTCCATCCCCTCTCCGGTGGCAGGGGGCGCAACCGAGGAGCACGAAGCCATGCTGATCAAACGTCCTCCCGACATTCGGTCCTCGGAGATCACGGACCAGTCGCTGTATCTCAACCGGCGCGCGTTCATCCGGACGACGGGAGCGGCGGTCGCGGCGGTCACGGCGGAAGTGGTGGCGAGGCCGCTCATGGCCGCGGGCCAGGGCCTGGACGACAAGCCTACCCCGTACCAGGACGTGACGACCTACAACAACTTCTACGAGTTCGGGACGGACAAGAGCGATCCGGCCAAGCATGCCCACACGCTCAAGCCCCGGCCCTGGACGCTGCGGGTGGAAGGCGAGGTGCTCAAACCTAAGACCTGGGACATCGATGAGATCGTCACGAAGTTCCCGGCGGAGGAGCGGGTGTATCGCCACCGGTGCGTCGAGGCCTGGTCCATGGTCATTCCGTGGGGCGGCTTCGAGTTGGGGAAGTTCTTGAAGCAGGCGGAACCCACGTCCTTCGCCAAGTACGTGGAGTTCACCACCCTGCATGACCCCAAGCAGATGCCGGGGCAGCGCTCCGGGGTTTTGCCGTGGCCGTACGTCGAGGGCCTGCGCCTGGACGAGGCCATGCATCCCCTGGCCATCCTGGTCACCCAGCTCTACGGGAGGCCGGTGCCCAACCAGAATGGGGCGCCCATCCGCCTGGCGGTGCCCTGGAAGTACGGGTTCAAGAGCGTCAAGTCCATCGTGCGCATGCGGCTGGTCCGGGAGGAGCCAAACAACACCTGGCAAGTGGTGGCGCCGCACGAGTACGGGTTCTACGCCAACGTGAATCCGGCGGTGGATCATCCGCGCTGGAGCCAGAAACGCGAGCGGCGGATCGGGGAGCTGTTCAAGCGGCCCACGCTCTTGTTCAACGGGTACGGGGAGCAGGTGGCGAGTTTGTATGCCGGCATGGACCTGCGGAAGTACTTCTGAGGGGAAACGGGAAAGGGGAAACGGGAACGGGCGGCACGCAGCGCGGACGTTTCCCGTTTCCCTCTTTCCCTTTCCCGTGTGGCCATGACTCAGGCTCAGTGGATCAAGCGGGTGGTCAAGCCCCTGGCGTTCGTGGCCTCGCTCGGCCCGTTCGCCTGGCTGGTGCGCGACATCGTGACCGGGAACCTCGGAGCGAATCCGGTGGAGCGGATCACGCACTTCACCGGGTTGACCGCGCTGACGTTTCTCATGATCACGCTGAGCATAACACCGGCGCGTAAGCTCCTCGGGCTGAGCCCGCTGATTCAGCTGCGTCGGATGCTCGGCCTGTACGCCTTCTTCTACGCGGTGTTGCATTTCACCATTTACGGGCTGGACCGGACGCTGTTCGAGGGGACGGGGCTGTCGTTGGGCTCGATCATCGAGGACGTGTCCAAGCGGCCTTACATCACGGTAGGGTTCACGGCGTTTCTGATTCTGTGCGCGCTGGCGGCGACCTCCACGAACGGGATGGTGAAGCGGCTGGGCGGGAAGCGGTGGCAGCGGTTGCACCAGCTGGTGTACGTGGCGGCCGCGCTGGGGGTGCTGCATTTCCTGTGGCTGGTGAAGGCGGATATCCGGCAGCCGGCCACGTACGGGCTGGTGCTCGTGGGGTTGTTGGGGGCGAGGCTGGTGCGGGAGCGGCGCCGGCGGGCGACTCCGTCGGCGGCGCTGGCGCCGCCGGTCCGTTCCGGCGTGGCAGTGGGTTCGAGCTGAGCCTGCAGGGCGGCGGCTAGTGCCGTTCCAACTTGTTGGGGCTAATGTCCGCACTGGGCGAACCCTTGGGCGAAACAAGTTGGAACGGCACTAGCCCGAGCAGGCTAGCCCAAAGACCAGCGGCAAACCCAAGTCCTTCTCATAGCGCTCCAGATGACCGGCGGCCTGGTAGAACGTCCGGACCTCCGGCCCGACGCGGTATTCGCGAAGATCGCGGGGTGAGAATCCGGCGGCGCGCGCCGCGTCCGCGTGCTGGTCTGGGGTGTGCGGATACGATTCGACCTCTCTGAGGACTCCGGTGGGATCGCGGAAGGTTCGGCGGTGCCCCGCGTGCTGCGCCGCCGGATGAAAATCCGTGACGATCAACGTGGCGCCGGGCGTGGCGACCCTCCGGAACTCGTGATAGGCCTGGCGAATGTCGCGCAAGTGGCTGAGGGCCAACCTGCACCAGATGACATCGATCGTGCCGGTGGCGACCGGGAGGTCGCGAACATCGGCTTGGATCAGTCGGGCAAAGTCGGGAGCGCGCCGGCGGCCGGCGAGTAGCATGTCGCGAGCCAGGTCGACGCCGACCGCCAACGCCGGCACGTCCCCGGGGGATGGCGTCATCCGCCGGCCGGTGCCGCAGGCGGCGTCGAGCAACCGGCGGTTGGCCAAGGGCGGGGTCAGCTCGACCGTCGCCAGGCCGTCGAGCAGAGTCACCGGGTTTTCGGCATCATATCGCGCAGCCCACAGGGCGTATGCCTCGCGCGCTGGGACAGCCTGAGGCGAGCCCGCGGTCACCGGGCCGCCCCCTCGGGGCGAAGATGGCCATACGCCTGCTCGTCGGGGGCGGGCATTTGTGCCAGCCGGTGCACCGCTCGGAGCAGCCGCGGGTTCCCGTACCGACCGCTGCGCCAGCGGCGGGCGGCCAGCCACCGCGCCACCTCTTGCCCCCACCGACGCGTGCGCAGGTCATGGACCGAGGGGAACCTCGAACGCAGCACCAGCTGAAAATCTTCGATCTGTGCCTTGAGGTCCGCCGTCATCCACGGGACCTGGGGGTCTTCGTGGGTCATCCAACCCATCCATTGCGGCTCGGCCCACCCCTCGAGGGTCTCCGGGGTTCCCGAGAGGGGGTCTACCCCGCCGTACGTACCGTGCCGTTGGGGTGTGGGAGTGTACAGGTAGGTGATGATTTCGCAGCGCGGGTTGATGTGCTTCAGGCGCCTGATGAAGGAGAAAGTGTTCTCCAATTCGCGCCGGGGTTCGTCGGGATCGCCGAGCACGAACGAGAACTCGGGGATGATCCCATGGGTGCGTGCCCGTCCCGCGAGCTCTTGGATCTGGGCGGTGGTCAGGCGCTTGGCCATGCGGCGGAGCACCTCATCGGAGCCGGACTCCGCGCCGAAGAAGACCATGCGGAGCCCGGAACGCTTGAGCGTACGCCAGGTGGCGTCCGAGAAGCGGAGCATGGCATCCACCCGGGCCTCGCACCACCAGGACAGGGCCAGTGGGGCCAGCCGTTCCGCCAGCTCCACCGCGTGGCCCTCGCGGAGGAAGAAGTTGTTGTCGTAAAAGTGCACGGCGTTCATCCCGTACTCGCGCACGAGGAAAGACAAGTAGCGCTCCGTCCGAGCGGGGGATTCCACCTTCTCTCGGCTGCCATACACCGAGATGACCCCGCAGAAATTGCAGGAGTACGGGCACCCGATGGACGCTTGATACACGCCCGAGCGGCTGCCGAGGAGCGTCGGGCGGAGGTAGTCGGGCACGTCGATCTTGTGGTAGGGGGGCGCTGGCAGCTCGTCCGGGCCGGCCCAACGTCGCTCAGGGCCGACCCAGGGGCGACCACCGTCACGGAACGCCAGGCCGGCCACGCTCTTGGGGTCGCGGTCTCCGCGAAGCACTTGCAACAGCTCCACGAAGGTCCGTTCTCCCTGGCCGCGCACCAACCAGTCCACGTAGGGTGCGTTGAGCACCGGCCTGGGGTACAGGCTGGGGAAGTTGCCGCCCCAGACGATCGGTACCGCTGGGTGTCGGGCCTTGAGCGACTTGGTGAGCGTCACCGCGTTGGGAAACTGGGGTCCGGGCATCACGGTGATGGCGACCGCCAACACAGGGTCGGCACCGCCCGCTCGAGCGCGGATGAGGTCGAATGCCTCGGTAAGCGGATCGCTGCCGGGCCGGTTCCCGTCGAGGATGACCCAGGACACGTCTGGGGGCAGGGCGGCCCCGATCGCCATCACCGAGAGCGGGAAGCGGCGGTTCGCGGGCCGAGTGGCGCGGGGGTTCACCAGAATGATCACGTGCGTTCTCCCCGCTGGGATCCTAGATTTCGCAGGGAGCCTCCCGCGTGACCCGACTCGCCCCTCGCCCCACCCCGGACCCCGACGGGCCGGTGGACATGCTCGCACGGACCGACCCCGTCGCCGAGCTGCCCATCGTCATCCTGTATCCCCACAGTCGCTGCAACTGTCGTTGTGTGATGTGCGACATCTGGCAGGTCACGACGAAGCGCGAGATCGCGGCAGGCGACCTGGGGCGCTGGCTTCCCGAGTGGCGACGCCTGGGCGTGCGGCGGGTGGTACTGAGCGGCGGCGAGCCGCTGATGCACTCGGCATGGTGGGAGTTGTGCGGCCCGCTCCATGACGCGGGGATCGGCGTTACGCTCCTGAGCACCGGACTCCTGCTCAAACGTCACGCGGGGAACATCGCGCGGTTCTGTGACGACGTGGTCGTCAGTCTGGACGGCCCACGCGACGTGCACAACCGGATACGTAACGTTCCCCGGGCCTACCAGAAGCTGGCGGAGGGCGTCGCCGCCCTCCGGGCCGCGGCGCCCGAGATCCGTATCTCGGGACGCTGCACGGTACAGCGGGCCAACTATGGTAGTCTTCGAGCCACGGTCCTGGCGGCGCGGGACCTCGGCCTGGACCGCATCAGCTTCCTCGCGGTGGATGTTTCCAGTGAGGCGTTCAATCGGCCCGGCGGCTGGCCCGCCGGCCGCGCGGGTGAGGTCGCGTTGGGACGGGACGACTTGCCTTTGCTGGCGGACGAACTGGCCGCGCTGGAGCGGGAGCGGGCAGCCGATTTCGCCAGCGGGTTCATCGCGGAATCTCCCGCCAAGCTGCGGCGCCGGCTGCACCAGTATTTCGCCGCGCTGCTGGGACAGGGCGACTTCTCCCCCAATGACTGCAACGCCCCGTGGGTGTCCACGGTGATCGAGACGGACGGCACCGTGCGCCCCTGCTTCTTCCAGCCGCCGCTCGGCAACGTCCACCGTGCCGGGAGTCTCGAGGCCGTGCTCAACTCGCCCGAAGCGCTGCGGTGGCGGCGCGGGCTCGACACCCATCGCGACGCGATCTGTCGGAAGTGCGTCTGTTCGCTGGCGCTGCGCGCCCAGGACGAGGTGGTCCCCGCGGTGTAGCGCCGTCCAGGGGTTCATTGGAGGATCCGTCCCGCCTGGGGCGTCAGGGCGACCGCGCGTCGGGCGATGGTGGCGAGGGGTGCGGCGACCAGCTTGTCCATTCCACCTACCTGCAAGCGCTGGGTCCGGACCCCGCAGTGAGCGAACAGGTGCCGGAACTGCGCGTCCCCCAGGCGCGGTTTGCCCGCCACGATGACCAGGGCGACGTCCCGCGGTCGGGCCCGGAACAGCGGCTGGCGCAAGAATACGAGATCGGCGGGTGATCCCGACCGCAGGTTCGGAGCCGGTAGGCCCAGCCGGCAGGCAGCGGTGATGCTCACCGCGTCACGGAGGCGCCGGGGGCTCACGTAGCCGAGCTGGCGGGCGGCGCGGAGCTCGTCCAGCAAGGTTCCCGTCGCGGTGAGCAGCGAATCGGTACCCATCAGCAGGTCCGGTCCCCACGCGAACAGCTCCTGCCGGGCCGTGCGCCCGAACAGGAACTGATTGGAGGTTGGGCACCAGACGATGGCGGCCCCCGCCCGGCGCAGCCGGCGGGCATCCTCGGCGTCCGCCGCCACCAGGTGGACCGCCAGCAGGTCGCGGCGCAGCAGGCCACGCCGCTCGCACTCCGACACCTCCCTGCCGGCCACCCTGTCAATCCCCTCGGCGAGGTGCATGGAAAAGGGCCGAGCGCGAGACTCCCGGTCTCCCGCTAGCGCGCCGTCCAGATCCCGCTCGAACCCGAGGGAATGAGCCACCCGGACCCGCGCGACGCGCACCGGGAACGCGCGGTCCAGCATCGGATGCCAGGGGTCGTGATGCACCACGGTCGTGGCCCCGCCCAGGAGATTCTTGAGGGCGCCAAAGAGGAGTGCGTCACGCCGCGGCAGCGCGCCGGCCCGTCGGATCTCGGTGGCGTGCCGCCGGTGGATATCCCGCCCCCACTGGTACGCGTTGCCGTAGGGCGGGTTGCCCAGGCGCGGGTAGTGGTTGAGCTGGAGGTGGTCGTGGGCGTTGATCAGGCCGGGAAGGAGGACGCCCCCACCGAGTGCGACGACGTGGTCCACCGGGGTACGGGGGGAAACCAGCCGATCGCCGCGCACGACCACGCGGGAACCGGCGGCGGTCCGCAGCGCGTAGGTGACGGCGCGGCGCTCTGCGGGTCGGCCGTTACCGCGTCGCAAAGCGTGCCTCCCACACGTCGAAGCGAGACGGCGCCCGGCGTCCGCGAAGTCGCGCCACCCACGGTCGCACGCGGTACGCCAACGGGTAGCGCGGGCGGTGGCGACGCCACGTGAGCCCGAGAGCCCTGGAGGCTTCGGCCAGACGCGCGGGCGTGAGATACTCGATGCAGGGCAAGGCCAGGAGATCCTCCGCCAGGTCACCGAAACATTCGCGACCCAAGGCCCGCTTTTCGCGGACCATCGCTTCACCGGCTTCCATCGTGGGGTAAAACGGGGAGTCGAGGACCGCGATCCTGCCGCTCGGCTTCAGCACCCGCGCCGCTTCCCCCAGTACCTCGGTGAGGTCCAGGGCGTAGTGCAGCGACGCGTTGAAGACGGCGAGATCCACGCTGCCTGGCGCGAGGGGCAGGGTCTCGAAGCTCGCCGCCAGCCTCCAGAACAGCTGCGGCAAGTGCGGCGCGTAGCCGGCCGCCGCCCCCAGACCATCCACCGGGTCGGTGCGCAGGTCGATCGCCGTGGCGCGGTGGCCCAACCGGGTGAGGCGATAGCACAACCAGCCGTTCCCGGCGCCGAGATCCACGATGGTGAGCGGTTGGGAAGCCAGCGCGCGGGCCATAGGCCGAACCACCCGCGCCACGAAACACCGGAAGGTGCACGCCCGAATACGCCACTGGGAGGCCTGCGGACCTTCGTCGAGATGTGGTAAGCGCGGCAACCACTCCGCGGGGAGCCCGCGGCCCTCGCGCGCCCGATGCGCCCCGTAGGCCTCGCGGAAGCGCCGCTGGCGACTTTCCGGGCCGGCGGGCGAGAGACCCGGCTCCGGCGGCATCAGATAGGGGCCTCCGTCCGGGCGAACTGCAGCAGCAGGTGATCCCCCAGGAGCGCCAGCGGTGCCGCCGCCACCCGGTCCAGGCGTTCCAGCAGATGCAGCAGGCCGGGCCAGCGCGAAACGGTCGGCTCGGCCGCGCTCGGCGGCACGAAGATACCGATGCCGCGCCGCCGGACCAGGCGGAAGTAGGGTGCGAACGCTGCGGCGATGGTGCGGCTCCCTGGGTACCGCACCGTGAAGCCGCGGCCGGCCAGCCGGGCGGGGACGTCGCCGCGGGCCAAGCGGCGGAAGGCGGTCGCCGGATCGCCCTTGAGCAGGTGCAACAGAATCTCGCCAGCCGGGAAGGTCCCGAAGACGACCAGCACCGCCGGAGCGCCGGGGCGCAACAACGCCGCGAGCCCCCGCGCCACGCTGGCCAGGTCCGCCACGCAATTCAGCGCCGCGAAGTTCGAGAAGGCGCCGTCCAAGCAGGGCCGGCCCGCGCCCGTCCACTCGTCCACGAACGCGTCCAGTTCTTCCAGCACGAGCTGTCGCGTGGCGATGGCGCCGGCCAGGCCGGCCCGGCGAACCTTTTCGGCCGCCCGGAACACCATGTCCGGGGAGCCGTCGGTGAGCAACACCCGGACGCCTCGTTGCGCCAGGTAGAGCGCGTCCTCGCCCGTCCCGCCGCCGAGCTCCAGCACCGAATCTCCGCGCCGGAACGCGCGCTCCAGCTGGCGCCGCACCGCGCGGCGTTGCGCGGCGACGCTCAACCACCCTCCGAAGCGCTCGTCGAAGGTGGCGGCGACTTGCCCGAAGGCCTGAACGGCTGGCGGCAAGGATGTCCCGGTGCGAAGACCGATGGGCGCGCTCATGGCGCGGCTTCGGGTCAGGTCAGCACACCGGGAGTGAGCGCCCGTTTCCGCGGCGGGCGCGGGACTCGAGGCGCGTCAGCTCTTCCCACCGGAGGTCCAGCGACGCCCCCGCAGTTTCCGCGCCCGCCGCGGGCGGCCGCACTTCCTGGTGTAGCAGGTCTCGCACCGAGCGGTAGAAGTCGGTGTCATACGTTCCCGCGAACATCATCGCGAGATCGTCGCTGTGCTCCCAGTTGGTCTTCTCCCGCAGCTGGGTTCTGACGGTTTGGTAGAATGAGGTCCCTGGGAGCGGGTACGACACCGATACGCCGATCTCGTCCGGCTGTTCAGCGCGGATCAGGTCGCGGGTGAGCAGGATGTCGTCCCACTCCTCGCCCAGGTAGCCCAGCTGAATGAACCAGCAGCTGCGGATGCCGTGCGCCTTGAGGCATCGGGTGGCTCGTCGGATCTGTGCGAGGTCGGTCCCCTTATCCATCGCATCGAGGATCTTTTGCGATCCGGACTCGACGCCGAGCCACACTTCCTCGGCGCCGGCGGAGGCCAGGGCCTCGACCACCGCCGGTTTCATGAGATTCACCCGTGACTGCATGGTGAACGGCGTGCGGGCCCCGCGCGCCGCGACCTCGCGGGCAAACGTTTGGATCCATTGCGGGGTCAGGCCGAAGATGTCGTCGGCGAACCAGACGTGATCCGGCCCTACGGTTTCCCGGAGGCGGCGCAGCTCCTCCGCGACGTGGCCCGGGCTGCGCTGGGTATAGCGGGAGCCGAACAGCGGCTTGGCGCACCAGTTACAGCGGTAGGGGCAGCCGCGCGAGGCCACCAGGTTCCACGACCAGCGACCGTGCGCCCGAAGCCACTCCGAGCGGTAGCCCTGCCGGTCCACCAGATCCCAGGCCGGGAACGGTAGCGTGTCCAGGTCCTCCAGGGCCGGGCGTGCGGCGGTGCGGCGGAAGCCCGGGTGGCGGTCGTCGCGCCGAGGGTCGCGCGGAGCGGCGGGAAGCACCAGGCCCGGGATGACGTCCAGCGGGGCGTTGGGGTGCGCGCGCCAGGCTCGCACCAGATCCAGCACGGTCGGCTCGACCTCGCCCACAATCACGGCGTCGGCCCCGGCATCGAGATACAGCTGCGGGTGATCGGTGGCGTCCGATCCGTTGACCGCTACGCGCGCGCCGGCACGCCCGGCGGCTCGGACCATGTCCAACGCGGCCGTCCGCATCCGCACGGTGCACATCTTGGTGAGGAAGTTGAAGTTGTCCTCGACGATGGTGACGACCGCGGGGCGGACCGCGTCGAGGGTCCGGTAGAACTCCTCGACGCCGGAGGCCAGCATGGCGTCGAACAGGGTGACGTCGATGCCGTGCTGCCGGAGGACCGAGGCGGTGATCAGGGTCGCGAGCGGCGGATAGGGCCGCATCTTCTGGACCTGCTTGGGGTCGTGCCGCAGGTAATACGAATGGGCGAGCAGCACAGCGGGAGCGCCGGACGAAGCAAGCTGCATGGGACCTGGCCTCCGCGTAGGGGAAGCGGTGTCGAGCGCGCGGCTCGGGGGTCAAGGGCGCATACCTTCTTGAGATCCTGGGTCGCCCGGGGCCCGTAGCGGGCGCGTGGAGGCCGGGCGATTTCGATAGCGTACCTTAGCTTAACACCAACCCGCACCGCGGTCGAGCGGGCTCGTGGCCAGGGCGATCATGAGCCGGTGCCGCGGGGGCGCGCTCTGAGCGTAGCCCGCCTGCGGAGGAACATCCAGGTGCGACGCAGGTAACGCTTCAGTTTGTCACCGACCGTCAGCATGTCGTCGGCGGACCACATCAGCTCGGACCAGTTGGCCATCAACTCCGCGGGACCTCGCGCCCACATCAGCTTCTCATCGAGCGTCCGGCGGGGCAGTTGCAGGCCGTGGGTCTCGACCTGGTCCACCACGCGCCGCATACGCGGGGTGGGAGCGGCACGGAGTTGCCGCTGCAGGTCCGGGGGGACGGTTCCTGGAATCCACCGCTCAGCCAGCTCCAGAGCGGGATACACGAACCGGACGGTGCCCGTCCGGTGCAGCAGGTCGCCGAGCGCGTCCCAGCGGAGCGCCCCGGTGCCTGTGTCATGACGGACCACCAGGACGAGCTCTACCGCGCGAAGGGGGCGAAAGTCCCGGATGTCATAAGACGCGTTGAGGGCCAGGTAAGCCGTGAGGAGGGGCTGCGCCAGCACGTGCACCCGTCGTCCCGCGACGGTCCACGGGGCGAGCTGGTCATCGGTGGGGCGTGCGAACCCCGCCCGCCGCCCGCGGAAGTACCAGCGGTCCAGCGTCACATGCAGGTCCAGGGACCACGGATTGTCGGCGTGGTCAATCTCAAGCCTTTGGGGGGTGGGAGACGTGCCGGCGAGTCGCCACTCGGATCGGTCGGCGTACCGGGTGCGCCGATACTCGACGTAGCCCAACGCTTCCAGGGTCGCCGCCATCACCGTTCGCTGGTCGGGGCGGATCAGCAGGTCGATGTCGGCGCGGGGTCGGGTGCCGGGTTCTGGGAAGTAGCGATACGCCGTGTCGCTGCCCTTCAGGACAGTCGGTGTCACGCCGGCCGCAGCCAGGGGTTCGAGCAGTTGGGTGAGGTATCGCTCCAACCGCTCCGCCCGGCGTCGGCCCTGTTCGAGGTGCTCGGCGAACACTCGGGCCGTCGCCGCGTCCGCGCGCAGTTGGCCGTGCTCAAGCCAGTGGCCCAAGAGGGGGCCTACGCCGGACACGTAGGCCGCCACGCTGAGCGCCTCCCGTAGCGGGGGCGCTGGCGCTTCAAAGAGCGGAGCCGGAGCGCCGCCGCGGAGCACGGCACGGGTTATCTCGGCGATTCGCCGCCTTGCCTCGGCGAGCGCCGCCGGCTCGGCCCCGGGCCACAGAACCGACGCCTCCCCGGGTCGGATGCTCGCGGGCAATCGGGCGGACGTGTCTGAAGCCATCACAGCGGCGGGGTGAACCGGAGGCGTCTCTTCGTTAGCACTCATCACCGAACGGTAAGCTACACCAACTCCAGGGGCGAGACCCAGAGGACGCGCAGGCCTCGGCTTCCAGGGTGCCTGCCGGCGAAGTACGATTGAGCCGATGCCCCGCGGTCTCGCCCGACTGACGAACGCCCTCCTGCGGCCCCTCGGCCTGGAAGTCCATCGGCTGGCCGACGGGGACCGTGTGCGTCCGCTTCCACTAGCCTCGGCGAGACGGTACGATTGAGCCAGGGCTCCGGTAGAGACGGAGGCAGCTTGCTCGACCCCACTCCCAATGCCCGATGGAGCGATCCCCGGGTCCGCGTTGCACTTCAACACGCGGCGGAGCTGACTGTGCTCGGGCTTCCCGTCCGCTTCGAGTCTAACGAGCCCGAGGTTCTCAACGTCGCA